>DAIPLH010000035.1:0-1167 GCA_036769325.1 Bacteroidota bacterium | reverse complement strand
GGACTTCCGGACGCTCCCCTCGAGCAGGAGTTCGACTCCAAGCCCGTTCCCGATCTCACGCATGTCGACACTCTTTCCCTTGAAGGCGAACGAAGACGTGCGAGCTGTAACCTTCAGTCCCTCCACCTTCGTCAATGCGTTGATGACTTCCTCCGAAATTCCATCGCTGAAGAATTCGTTCTCCGGATCGTGGCTCATGTTCACGAATGGAAGCACCGCTATTGATTGTGCATGCCTCGCAATCGGCTGGGAAAGCTCGTTACGGCTCGGGATTTTCAGACCATACACCGTAAGGGCATGTATTTCCACGGGGTGACGGACGTTCTTCAGCTCGAAGTATCCTAATTTCACTGAAGTAAGGTCCTGCTGGTTCTTGATTTCCTCATGGACCTTCGATGAGATCAGGACCCCTCCGGGAACGGACAATGACTGAATGCGCGAGGCAACATTTACTCCGTCACCAAACACCTCTCCCCCTTCATCGATGACATCTCCGATATGCAAGCCTATCCTCAGAGAGATCGCCGGCTCCTTTCGAAGGTCATGAAGAATCCGGATTGCGCACCGGACACTCTGGATTGCGCTCGGAAAAGTACTCAGCGTCCCGTCACCATAGTATTGCAAAACCTTGCCGCCGAATTCATCAACAGCCTGATTGAGCACGCTCCTGTGCAGGTCACGATAAGCCCTCGCTTTCTGTTCGTTGTCCTGCACAAGTGCAGTGTATCCCACCATGTCGGTAAACATGATGGCGACAAGTTTGCGCGAACCCTCGGTCACCTCTGGGGATGATTGACGAGCTATCGGATCAGTGCTCATACTCTTTTGCTCTGTGCTCTTCGCTCTTTGCTCTTTGCTCTCTGCTCTTTGCTCTCTGCTCTTTGCTCTCTGCTCTTTGCTCTCTGCTTGCCTTACGTCCCTGGCTTGCCCTTTTTTATCTTTTCGTACACTGTGCGTTCGCCAAGCACGACAGGGATCTGGTGTGCCTCGGCCTTTGAGCGATCCGTCGCTGTCAATCGGACGAATTCCTCGGCTCCCTCATGGGTGTAGACCTCGGGAGTGGGATTGTTGATGCACTCGACGATTTTTGCGGCAATGCGCGCCGGGGGTACGACCCCTCCTATAGGCGGCAATTGGGTTCACCGCTCTTCGGCAATTCTCTTAATG
>DAIPLH010000328.1:3474-3900 GCA_036769325.1 Bacteroidota bacterium | reverse complement strand
ATCGTGGAGAAGACCATCACGCACGCGTGACGGTGGATCTGGAGGCTTCTCTGGAAGGTGGTACACGCGCCCTGACATTGAGTGTGCCGGCGCTCGGTGAGGATGGTCGTCCGCAACTTCGCCAGCGCACGCTCAATGGAAGTGAACCGGTCTACAAACTTTCGTATCGTCCCGCGTAAAGCACTTTCCGGGTTGATTCCGAGGAAACGGGAATAGTTGACCACGGAGAAAAGGAAATCCCCCATCTCCTCTTCCTGCCGTTTCCGCGAACGGGAACGCAGGGTCTGTTTCAGTTCTCCCAGCTCCTCTTCGATCTTCAACCACACGTCCTCCTTGCGCTTCCAGTCAAAACCGACACGGGCCGCACGTTCCTGAAGCCGTTCATGACCGACCGACGATTTGATCGCGCCGCGATAGTCGTGCGCC
>DAIPLH010000328.1:0-3464 GCA_036769325.1 Bacteroidota bacterium | reverse complement strand
GCCTGTTGCAAGGCAGGGAGCCCTGAGGGTACGCCCTCCAGAACGGATTTTCTTCCTTCGGCCATCTTCAATTCTTCCCAGTTGTTTCTTACTTCGCCGGCATTGCGCACCAATCGGTCTCCGAAGACATGCGGGTGACGACGGACAAGTTTCTCCGTAATCTCCCGGACGACGTCCCCGAGTGAAAACTCACCTTTTTCCTCACCTATCGTCGCGTGCATAACGACATGAAGCAGGATGTCGCCGAGTTCCTTCTTCAGTCCCTCCATGTTCTTTTCATCGATTGTCTCGACCACCTCGTAAGCCTCTTCAATGAGCATGTCGCGGATGGACTCGTGGGTCTGCTCACGATCCCATGGACATTCACGTCGCAGGCGGTGGACAATCTGTATGAATTTCCTGAGCTCTTTTGCTGGTATGTCGTTCACGGACGTTCTTTCTTTGAGGAAGCGAGGCAACTTATCCATTCCAGTGCTCAGTTGCAATGGAGTGAAGGTGGAGGTAGTGCTTAGGAGTGAATGTCAACGAACAGAAATCGCGGAGGCGCGGAGAGCGCAGAGAACTCGCAGAGGGAATATCTCACGAGAGACTGGGACAACCCTCTGCGATTCCTCCGCGTCCTCTGCGTCTCTGCGATTGGTATAACGGCAAAACGATCCTCGAATTAGGACACTACCAAGATGGAAAAAGATGAGAGCAATGGCTATATTGAATCCCATTTTCCAATTCCCTCGTGAGGATTGCTGAATGAAATTGAAACTTCTTGTTGCTGCTGTCATCGTCGTATGCGGTCTCCTCTATCTTCTTCTTATCCGGTCTGATATTCAGGACGCGACGCTCATTCTTCTGAATGGAGTGGTCTACACCGTTGATGATCGAAAGCCGGCTGCGGAGGCGATAGCAATATCGAACGGAAAGATTTCGGGTGTTGGCACCAATGAGGAGATCCGCCGTGCGTTTCGTTCGGCAAACGTCATTGATCTCCACGGGAAGGCAGTGTATCCCGGACTCATCGATGCTCATGCCCATTTAGAGGGGCTTGGAGCGTTTCTTGCCAATCTGGATCTGGTAGGGACAACATCTCCCGGAGAGATTCAGAAGCTGGTCAGGGACAGAGCTGCAACGACGAAGCCCGGTGTCTGGATCCGGGGACGCGGTTGGGATCAGAATGATTGGCAGCAGAAAAGTTTTCCCACTCATGAACTCCTCGACGAAGCAGCCGGGGATATCCCTGTCTATCTGAAGCGAGTCGACGGTCACGCAGTTTGGGTAAACCGGAAAGTTCTTGAGATTGCCGGGATTACGGCTCAGACCCCTGACCCGGACGGGGGGAAGATCATCAGAGATTCGGCGGGCGAACCAACCGGGATTTTTGTGGACAGGGCGACGGAAATGCTCGCCGATGTGCTCCCAGATCCACCCCGCGAGGAACGGATGGAGTCCATTCTCCGCGCTGTTCAATCCTGTCTCAGGGTTGGACTCACCGGGGTTCACGACATGGGGGTCGACCTTGAACTGATCGGGATATACAAGGAATTGATTCAAAGCGGACGATTTCCGTTTCGCGTCTATGCGGCGATCAACGGGGGAGGAGCCGCATGGAAGGAATATATGGATAGAGGCCCCGAAATCGGACTGTTTGATGGGAAGCTGACGGTCCGTTCCCTCAAGCTTTATCAGGATGGCGCACTCGGATCATACGGGGCTGCGCTGATCGAACCATATTCCGATGATCCTTCGACGCGGGGGTTAACACTCACTTCCGCTGATTCGATCAGATATTTTTCCGATATCTGTGTCAGCAAAGGTTTTCAGTTGTGCATTCACGCTATTGGCGACCGCGCCAATCACATCGTTCTGAATTCGTATGAAGAAGCGTTCAAGAGAAACAATGTGAATCCTGCTGATCTGCGATTCCGGATCGAGCATGCACAGGTCATTGATCCAAAAGATATCGAACGGTTCGCGGCAATGGGAGTTCTCCCGGTCATGCAACCAACACATTGTACCTCAGACATGTACTGGGTGGAAACAAGATTGGGGCCGGAGCGAATCCGCGGAACGTATGCATGGCATTCACTTGTCCAAAGCGGCTCGATTGTTCCTTCGGGATCTGACTTTCCCGTCGAGAGCAATAACCCGCTCTGGGGATTCTATGCTGCTGTCACGCGCCAGGATCATTCCGGATGGCCTGAAGGCGGCTGGTTTCCAGATGAGCGGTTGACCCGCGAAGAGGCCCTCAAGTCGTTCTCGATCTGGGCCGCTACCGCGGCATTTGAAGAGGATGTGAAAGGATCCCTTGAACCGGGAAAGTATGCCGACCTGATTGTTCTCTCACAAGATATCATGACAGTCCCACCCCAGCAGATTCTTCAAACGACCGTTGATCTCACGATTGTTGGAGGGGAGATTGTCCACTCTGCCGATGCAATTGCCATCGGTCAGGGAATGACCGGCAGATGATCAATTCCCTGAAACCGGATCCGGAGAGGAAGAATTTCATCGTCAATGTTGTGGAGGGGGGGATGTTCATGGCGGGGTCAACGTTTATTTCGGTGCAAACGGTTCTTCCTGCGATGGTTCTCGATCTTGGAGGCAGTAATGTTGCCGTCGGCTCCCTTGGTGTGCTGGCATGGAGCGGCCTTTTCTTTCCTCAGATTTTCGCCGCGCGCTATTTCGAATCCTCTCCGTGGAAAAAGCCTTGGGCGATGCGTCTTGGATTGCTTCAACGGATTATCCTCGGCCTGATTGCCGGGACTCTCTTCCTGTTCGGGGCCAACGACAGCGCCGCCGCGTTGACCCTCTTCCTCATACTATATGCGCTCATGCACGTTGTGCTCGGGCTTACTGTGCCGGCGTGGTTCGACCTGGTTGCGAAAGTGACGCCGCTCCGGCGAAGGGGGCGTCTTGCAGGTTACAGGAGCTCACTTGCCGGCATGATGGGTTTTGGATGCAGTTTTGCTTTGACATGGATCCTTGTCAGCTTTCCCTCCCCGGTAAAGTATACGCTTGTCTTCTCGGTAGCCTTTTTCCTGCAGGCGGTTTCCATCTGGATTCAATCAGGACTGGTTGAACTCGAGCCAAGTCCAATTCTGGAGAAAAAGCCTCTCAGGGAGTTCCTTTCAGAGATTCTGGACCTCCTCAGGTCGAACAGATCGTTTCGGAACTTCATTGTAGCTACCGTATTCCTGGTTCTCGCCACGATTTCCGTCACGTTCTTCCCCGTCTATGCCATTCAGAAATTCGGAGCAGATGCTTCAATCGCAGGAGAGTTCACCATGGTCATGGTTGCCTCACAGGTCATCAGCGCGCCGGCAATGGGGTTTCTTGCAGACCGCTTCGGGAATAAGCTGACGTTGATCTCCGCTGCAACCGCTCTTCTCGCCGCGGCAGTGTGTGCCATCCTCGCACCGTCAATGGCCATGTTTCATATCGTCTTCGCATTTCTCGGAATCAATGTCGGT
>DAIPLH010000034.1:3168-14058 GCA_036769325.1 Bacteroidota bacterium | reverse complement strand
ATCCTGATCACTCAGAAGGATAAGGTCACCGGATGGAGTCGTCCGTGCGGACCTGCGAGATTCCTGCAAGAGCATCAACGCGAGCAGGCCAAGCACTTCAGTTTCGGGAAGCAGCTCCGCCAGGATTCTCCCGAGCCGTATCGCCTCGCCGGAGAGGTCTGCCCTCGTGAGTGATGCTCCCGAAGAAGCAGAGTATCCTTCGTTAAACACCAGATAGATCACCTGAAGGACAGTATCCAGCCGGTCTGGCAGGTCGGCGCCCGTGGGAATCCGGTAGGGGATCTGTGCGTCGCGGATCTTTGCCTTCGCGCGCACGATGCGCTGGGCAATAGTGGACGGAGTAGTCAGAAAAGCGCGCGCAATTTCTTCTGTTGCGAGACCGCAAACCTCGCGCAAGGTGAGGGCAACTCGGGCGTCCGCGGCCAGCGCCGGATGACAACAGGTAAAAATCAGCCGAAGCTCATCATCCTTCACCTCATTATCGATTTCCGCCGCGACGTCGTGACGCTCCGCTTCGAGGTGCTCTACAAGCTCAGACTGTGAAGCATCAAAACGGGCAAGCCTCCGCATGCTGTCGATGGCCTTGAATCGGCCGGTTGACACGAGCCACGCGCGCGGATTGGACGGCATGCCATCCTTAGTCCATTGCTCAACCGCTGCCGCGAACGCTTCATGCAAAGCTTCCTCAGCCAGCTCGAAATCACCGAGGAGCCTTATCAGAGTGGCGAGAATCCGACGCGATTCCGACCGATAGAGTGAAGCCACTCTCTCTCGCACATCTTTTGTAGTGTCCAGAATCATTCTCAGATTACAGATTGCGGATTACAGATTAGGGATTTCAGGAGAGCGATGAATCTCGCCCTACGGTGTAAATCGACATTCATGTCGATAGCCTTGCCAACACGCGCTAGGTCAGCGAGACGAATCTCGCTCTACGCCGTAGGTCGACATTCATGTCGATGGTCTTGCTGTCAGTAGCCGGGTCAGCGAAATGAATCTCGCCCTACACTCCGACCAAAAAGGACGGAAATCGGTCATGAAAAAACAAGGAGATGCGACTTGCAGAAATGATCATTCTGGGACTAGAGCACTTGACTTAGGGCGTTGAACCGACTTGCATTTTGTTTCATTATGTGTATCATAAGTAACCCCCTTGGCTCCTCTGCCGGTACTTCATCCAAGTCAAACATCGCGACGTTTTGAAAGGAGGAAACTTTGAAAAAGGGTCTTTCAACCGTGATCGTTGGGGCATCCCTTTTGACGGCAGTACCCTTGCTGTCCCACGCCCAGCACTGCTCGAACACTTCTGTTGGTCTCACTCCGATTGATGACCTTGGAACCCGGTTCTATCGCGGGTGGCAGGGAGGTCTATACCCCGGTGGCAGGAACACAAGACCCGCCGACCACCAGAATGCCGGTGAGGCTCTTGCCGCGCAGATTCGCCCGCTAGGCCGGAATGGCCAACCCGATCAGACGAGCGGCAGGATAGTCCTCCTCGCGATTGGCATGTCGAACTCGTGGCAGGAATTTGTAGCCTTCGAAGGCCTCGCTGCCGGCCTTGAGGAAGCCAACCCGTCTCTGCTGGTCGTCAACGGTGCCCAGCCCGGAAAAGACATCGATGCGCTTGTTGATCGCGGCGATGAATACTGGCGGAATCTGAGAGATTCGCTGTCCGACAAGGGGGCGAGCGCCCTCCAGGTTCAGGCCATCTGGTTTAAAGAGGCTGAAGCCTTCCCACTGAGTGGAAACGACACGACTTTTCATAACTACGTCCAGGGTCTGAAAGAGAAATTTGTGATCGTGATGAATACCCTTCGTTCGATGTTCCCCAATGCGAAGGTTTGCTATCTCGCAAGTCGAACCTATGGCGGATATGCGAACTTCTTGCTGAATCCGGAACCGTTTGCATATTACACCGGATGGGCCGTGAAGAAGCTGATTGAGGATCAGATCAACGGTGTTGAAGAACTCTCCTACGATGAACCAAACCCCCAGGCTCCGTGGCTGTCATGGGGTGTCTACCTCTGGGCTGATGGGATGAGGCCGCGCGGGGACGGACTGATCTGGCGATGCAGCGACTTTCAAGAAGATGGCACTCATCCTTCAGAGAGTGGTGAGATCAAGGTTGCCACCGGTCTGATGCAGTTCTTTACCTCGGACTCCACAACGCGCCCCTGGTTCATGAGATCGAACGGAGGAATCCCGTGCGAAGACATCGATATCTTCGATGCGAGTTGCGATGATAATGGCGCTGTGGTCGCGATGGTTGGTTTGCAGAATTCGACACAACATGCGGGGAAATTCGTGGAGTTCGCTCTCGATGACGAAGTGTACCGCGTGGGCCTGACGAGCAATGGAACACATACGACAGGGAGGCTCCGGGTTACCGATGCTGGTTTCGGTGAACACAGGGTGGCACTCGTCAATCCATCGGGCTGTTTCAGTCCGATCACGTTCCGTTGCCAGATGGAAGCCGGGAACAATCCAGGTCAGTCAATGCTGTATGGCAACTACCCCAACCCATTCAACCCGAGTACCAGCATTCGCTACGTTCTTGCGGAAGAGACGTTCGTGACGCTCAGGGTGTACAACACAATGGGACAGGAAGTCGCTACGCTTGTGAATGAAGTCCAGACCGCAGGAGAGCGTTCAATTGTGTGGGACGGGAAGACCGGGTCCGGAACCCAGGTCGCATCAGGGATTTATCTGTGCACTCTCGTGGCAGGCGATCAGGTGAGAACAGCAAGGATGATTATTTTGAAGTAGAGACGCTTGTTGATTCTCAGGACCTGAGAGCCCTGTAGCCCCGATCAAAATACAGCAGAGGTGTCAGTCCGTCGGCTGAGGAGCCTGTAGCAACCACCCGGCAGCCGATAAGCACATGCGTCGAGATATTCCAGAACCGCGCCGCAGTACAGTCAAACCACGCCAATGAGTTCGCCAGGATCGGAGCACCGGTGGTTGACGTAAAGACTCCAAGATCCCGAAATCTCTCCATCCCATCCATGTTTGGAACCTGACCTGAAAACCTCATGGAGGTTTCCTTTTGACTCTCTGCAAGCACTGAGATTGCAAGTGTTTTTGTCTTGCGAATGAGTTTCAGTGTGGCTGATAACCGGTTCAGGCAAACGAGAACCATTGGCGGGTCAATTGTTGCTGAAGCAAACGCACTGACGGTCATTCCCGAGAGTTTATTGCCATCTGCGGTGGTCACAATGACAACCCCGCTTGCCCAGTGACGCATGGTCAGCCGCATCTCTTCAGAGATGGGGTCAATCTTCTTTTCTGGCTTCTTCTTCCCCTTTTTCTTCATAAGTTCCCGGTTATTGAGGTCCAAAAAGGTACCCGAAGATACAAAAAATCACGTATTCTTCTGTGCTTTCCGACAAGCGGGTAGGACCAAGCTTCGATTCTCGCCTCCCCGAAGGGGTCCTTCGGACAAAGACGCAAAGACTCAAAGGGTGGCAATTTCTCAAAATTGAGCCTTTCCAACAAGGGACTCAAACTGGCGCTGTCCGCCGGTTTCCCACCACCATTGGCCTATTTATCAGGGCTATCCGGATTCCAATTGGGTACATTGTCACAGCTTTCAGAAGCCAGAAACCGGATCCAAAAAGGAGTAACAGATCATGAGAAACCACAGAGCGTCGCATCAGGTGACACCGCAGCTTGTGCTGGGAGTCTTCATCGTGCTCCTCGGTGTGGTCTTCATGCTTGACCATCTCAATATCCTCGAAGCCGGGAACTTTCTGCAATACTGGCCGATTCTGGTAATGCTCTATGGAGTGAGCAAGGTGGGACAGGGGAGACGGGGGCGCGGCATTTTCTCGGGAGCGTTCTTTGTTATTGTCGGCGGCCTTCTCCTTCTGAGCAATCTTGAGGTAATTTCATTTCATTTGTGGGATTATTGGCCCGTTGTTCTTGTGTTTGTTGGATTCATGCTTGTCTGGCGGGCACTTGGAAAGCGTCGGGTAGGGGGTGAAGTCGGTTCTCAAACGGCAGGCAGCGATTCTCTTATCAATACGTTTGTGATGTTCGGAGGAATTGAACGAAGCAATTCATCGCAGGACTTCAAGGGTGGAGAGATCACTGCGATCCTGGGGGGCTGTGAACTCGATCTCAGAAATGCCTCGATCAGGAACGGTGAGGCCGTTATTGATGTTTTCACTTTTTGGGGTGGGATCGACATCAAGGTACCCGGCGACTGGACGGTCTCCGTTGAGAGCATGCCGCTTATGGGAGGATGTCAGGACAAGACAAAACACGACAAACACTCAGGAGGGAAACATCTGATCGTCAAGGGATATGTGATCATGGGCGGGCTCGAGATCGGGTAACCGGCTATGCATCCAATTCTCTTCCAGCGTGAACGATTTCTCCTCTACCTTGCTGCATGGGGAGTCATCGCGATCATCCTCGCAGCTCTCGCGGTGCCGATCAGTACGCTGACGTGGGGAGAGTCCTTCGTCATAGCAATCCCGATGTCGCTGCTTTATGCTTTTATCTGTATGACGTCGTTCTATCTCTGCAGGGCCTTCCCGCTGCGGTCGACAGATTACCCGCGACTCTTCGGCATTTACCTCCTGGCGTCGATCCTCTCGAGCGGTCTGTGGATCATGGTAACAAAGGGCTGGGGGTTCACACTCCAGAGGATTCTCCTTTTCCCGCCTCTTGCAGATCAGAACGAAGTTATCATCCATCTCTTCTTCCTCAACGGAATCCTGTTGTTCATTCTTAGTGTCTTCATGCACTATCTCATGATTGCAGTCGACGAATCAACCACCCGCGGAAAGCTGGCGCTTCAGCAGAGCGTCCTTGCAAGAGAGGCCGAACTGCGCGCCCTGAAGGCGCAGATTCATCCGCACTTTCTTTTCAACAGTCTCAACTCCATCAGTGCTCTCACCACTGCAAACCCTCAGGCTGCCCGGGAAATGTCGATCCGCCTTGCAGGCTTTCTCAGGAGGACGCTGAGATTCGGAGCCACAGACAAGGTTCCGCTGGCTGATGAGATTGCCTTGATGGATGATTACCTGGAAATAGAGAAAACACGATTTGGGGACAGACTACGATTTGAGAAACGGATTGATGAGAGGCTGCTCCGTTGCCTCATTCCGCCGCTCCTCCTTCAGCCGCTCATCGAGAATGCCGTGAATCATGGGATCGCTCCGCTTCCTGAAGGCGGAACAATTTCGTTGCAGGGAGACCTGATCGGCGAGCGGGTTCGGATCAGGATCACCAATCCCGTGGACCGTGAGTATGTCCCGTCGAAAAAAGGCGGTCTGGGGTTGGAGAACGTCAAAAAGCGTCTTGCGGTCATTCATGGCCCGGAAGGACGCCTGCAAACGGACCTTACCCCTGGTTTGTTCGTTGTGGAACTTTCTGCACCGGCAGAGTTGGCCGGAGAATAACATGACGTCCGGATCACGCAGACTGATGGCCATCATGTTCAGCGACATTGTTGGCTACACATCGATCATGCAGGAAAATGAGAGCATGGCGAGGAATGTCAGAGAGCAGTGTGAGGTGGTAGTCAAAGCGACCGTTAAGGAGTACGGCGGAGAGCTTGTCCAGCTCTATGGTGACGGTGCCCTCAGCGTGTTTGCGAGTGCCATTCAGGCGGTGGAGTCCGCTCAGAAAATCCAGGAGTTGGTGCGTGACCTGCCCGATGCATTCCTCAGGATCGGTGTCCATGTCGGGGACGTCCTCTATGAGGAAGGATCAGTTGTTGGCGATGCGGTGAATGTTGCATCGAGGATCCAGTCGGTCGCCTCACCGGGTGGAGTCTGCATATCGGACAAAGTGTACGATGAAATCAAGAATCAACCCGGCCTTGCGGCGAAGTCTCTCGGGTTCCACTCACTGAAAAACGTAAAGCGCCAGGTAGAGATCTTTGCGCTGACAAGCAAGGGTCTCGTCGTCCCTCAGCCCGGACCGGAACGAACGTTGCGGGCGATCATCGTGGATGACGAGGATCTTGCCCGGCAGGTGCTCAGGGAATATCTTGAATCACATGAAGAGATCGAAATTGTAAAAGAATGTGCCAATGGGTTTGAAGCTGTCAAGGCAATAACAGAAATGAATCCTGACCTCGTGTTTCTCGACATTCAGATGCCAAAGCTGAACGGATTTGAAGTGCTCGAGTTGATCGAGAAAAGACCGACCGTGATCTTTACTACCGCCTTCGACGAATACGCCCTCAAAGCGTTCGAAGTTCATGCCGTGGACTATCTCCTCAAACCATTCAGTCAGCAGAGACTCGACGAGGCTCTCCGTCATGTTGAAGGGATGGTGGGAAAGCCGGAACCCGCGCACATCAGAAACCTGCTTGGCTCCGGAAGAGCTGACGCTCATCCTGCGGAACGGATTCTTGTGAGGGATGGCTCCAAGGTCCACATCATTCGCGTCGAGGATATCGAGTTCATCGAAGCGCGGGACGATTATGTGAGTTTCAGGACTGGTGGCAAAGACCTGCTGAAGCAGACAACCCTGTCTGCCCTGGAACAGGAACTTGATCCGGGAAAATTCATCCGGATTCACAGGTCGTACATCCTTAGTATTGACCGGCTTTCAAAGGTTGAGCTATACGCGAAGGACAGTCGGGTTGCCATTCTCATCGACGGCACGCGGCTCCAGGTGAGCAGGGCAGGATACGCAAGGCTCAAAGAACTCCTAGAATAATATATGCGGGTGAAGGGCGATATGAGATCAGAAGCTCTGTCATTTATGACAGAGAAGCACCCGATATAACAGAGAAGGACCCGATTTGCCCCCTTTTTGCCCGATTCTCTGGAGGTTTTTCGTGGTGATTTAGAAGGCAAATTCCTATATTTGAAGCGTCAGAACAGCGTTGCTGTCAAACACCATCATTCACATTGCCTTTCCGGGTTACAACCTGGCGATGGGGTTCGCGAGGGGGGTAGAGATGAACCGCTTGACCGTTTTTTCCGTTATCTCCGTTTTAGCCGTTACGCTGCACGGAGCCGCTCATGCTCAACGATGCAACAACACATCAGTCGGTTTTACACCGATCAATGACCTGGGTGCTGGAGTGTACCGCGGGTGGCAAGGTGGCTTGTACCCGGGGGGTTTTAACGAGAGGCCTACAGATCACCAGGCTGCAGGCGAACTCCTCGCGTCACAAATTCAACCGCTTGACCTCAATGGACAGCCAGACCCGGTGGGAGGAAAGATTGTTCTCCTCGCAATCGGGATGTCGAACAGCTGGCAGGAATTCAGCGCACTTAAATTGTTGATCAATGACTTTGGACCACGCAATCAAAAAATGATTGTCGTGAACGGCGCCCAACCCGGAAAAGATATCGACCAGATCCTCGAGTTCGGCGGAGAGTATTGGTTCAACATCAGAGACTCACTCGCGGAGCAAGGGGTAAGCAACCTGCAAGTGCAGGCCATCTGGTTCAAACAGGCCGAAGCTTTTCCTGCGTTTGACGGAAACGATACAACGTTTCACGGGTATGTCGATTCTCTGAAGGCCAAATTTCTGACGGCCATTACCATCGCCCGCGCGAAGTTTCCGAACGCGAAGGTCTGCTACATGGCCAGCCGGACCTATGGCGGTTATGCCGATTTCCAGCTCAATCCGGAACCGTTTGCCTACTATACCGGATGGACGGTGAAACGATTGATTGAAGATCAGATCAATGGTGCTCCGGAACTTTCGTACGCTGAGCCAGACCCGCTGGCACCGTGGTTGTCATGGGGACTCTACATGTGGGCAGACGGGCTCATCCCGCGGAGTGACGGCCTGATCTGGGAATGCAGTGATTTTCAACCCGATGGAACACATCCGTCTGAGACCGGAGAGACGAAAGTTGCCACAGCTCTGTTGAATTTCTTTGCAACCGATGCAACGACGAGACCCTGGTTTCTGGAGGGCACTTCGACCGATGTCACAGACGATCCGGCGGTCCCTCTTTCGTACTCGATCTCGAACTATCCAAATCCGTTCAATCCACAGACAACAATCAGGTTCGAACTTCCGGTCGCAGATCACGTGCGAGTCACAATCCTTGATGTCTCAGGGCAGGTTGTAGCCGGGATTTTGGACAAGTCACTCCCCGCAGGGACACACGAAGTTGTATTCGATGCAAGCGAACTCGGATCAGGTGTGTATTTCTACCACTTGCAATCCAGGAACTCGACGTTAACCGGGAAAATGTTACTCATCAGATAATCGTTCATCATATCCCCTAAAAGGCCGCTCCTGCGAAGTCTGCCGGGCGGCCTTTATATTGACATTCCTTTGAGAGTTTTGTAGAGTATGACCAACTATTCCCTCTGCATCAACGTGACTTCATTCCGCAATATTCACCGATCTCCAGGGCAGCAGGGCTTGAGGAGTCTGCATCATGAAGGACTATGAAACAGCAGACTTCTCCCGGGATGTCCTGGATGCAAGCAAGACTACTCCCGTAGTCGTCGATTTCTGGGCAGAATGGTGCGGCCCGTGCCGGATTCTCGGTCCGATTCTCGAGCGGCTTCACGAAAAGGATGCGGGTCGATGGACTCTGATGAAGGTTGACACCGATCGGAACCAGGACATTGCCTCCCGGTACGGCGTGAGGGGCATTCCGAGTGTCAAAATGATCGTCGACGGGCGCGTTGTGAGCGAATTTACCGGAGCCCAGCCGGAGCGAGCGGTTCGCCAGTGGCTCGACTCATCACTTCCCGATCCGTTTCAGGTCGATCTGCAAAGGGCTCAGGCTCTCATGAGTGAGGGGGATGAAAAAGGTGGCATAGCCGTTCTCGAACAGGTTCTTGAGAAGAACCCGAGCCATGGTGATGCGCGTGTTCTCATGGCGAAGGGTATCCTTCCGGAGGATCCTGAGCGGGCTATGGACTTGATCTCGGGAATTGAGGAGGACTCCAAACACTTTCCCCTTGCGGATGCCATCAGGCGAATTGCTGATCGGAATGAGAAGATGAACCGCCTCGCAGAGCTTCCGGAAGGCCCGGCGAAGAAATCGTACTCTTCCGCGTTGAGGGAAATTGCGTCGGGCAATTATGATTCAGCGATCGAGCACCTCATTGAAGTCATAAAGATAGATCGATCCTATGATGACTACGGGGCGAGGAAGGCATGTGTAGCCCTTTTCACTCTCCTGGGTGAGGAACACGAAGTAACCCGGAAACATCGGCGGGTCTTTGCCGGAGCGTTGAATGTGTGATTCATGACGATTACTGAATTCACCGAGACACTCAAAACTGGTGCTGAGCCCGTTGATCTTGAAAAACCACTCCAGGCCCTCTGGCATGATGCCCGAGGTGCATGGGCAAGGGCACATGACCTCGCCCAGGCTGATTCGGGGATCGATGCCGCCCGCGTTCACGCGTACCTTCATCGCAAAGAAGGGGATGAGTCAAATGCATTATATTGGTACACACGGGCAGGGTCGCCGGCCGTGAGTTTTTCCCTGGAGGAAGAATGGGAATCCCTTGTGAGCGAGTTCCTGAAGAAGAAATGAAAATGATCACCATACTGGAGTTACCAATGAATTGTCGTACAATTGCTGCTGCTCTGTTCCTTGTATGTTCTTCAACCCTGTCTTCCTGCAGCAAGCAGGAGGGGACATCCGGGCAGAATCAGATCCCGGTCCTCACGCAGGGAAGTCAATCCGACTCTGTTGCCGGTATAACATGGCGTGTCTCCGGGCGTTGGACACCGGGTCCCGCAAGGCAAATGCGAGTGGCGACATATGGCATTCCTGCGGCGCACGGCGGGAAGGAAGGGAGTGAGTGCTCTGTGTACTACTTTGGCCCTTCTGATGGGGGCGATGTTGAGGCAAACATGACGCGGTGGATCGGTCAGTTCGAGCCGACGGGAGATCCAGTCCGGTCAAGCAAGACAGTGGATGGAATGAAAATTCACCTCATTGATCTTTCCGGCGTCTATATCGCATCAACCGGGCCCATGATGGGTGGACCAAAGGAGAGGAAAGAGGGCTACCGTATGCTCGCGGCAATCGTGGAGGGTCCGGAAGGCTCAGTGTTCTTCAAGACGACAGGGCCGGCTGCATCGATTGCCGCTGCGGAGAGAGAATTCAATGAGCTCGTGGGCTCGTTTTCCAAAATGTGAGTCGATCCACCCGGGACAAACAACAACCATGACAATACAACCTCTTACGACCAACGCATGAACCTGGAACAGGAATTTCTCGGAAATCCACTTTCGCGATGGGCTATTTTCCTGGGGATCGCTGTCGGCTGCTTCCTCCTGTTGCTAATCATTCGCAAGGCCATCGTCGTGCGGCTGGGCCGACTGTCAAAGTCGACCCAAACGACCATCGATGACCTCATCAACGAGGTTCTTTCCGGCACTCGCCCGTTCATTCTGCTGGTAGTTTCCGCGAACATCGCCTCGAGCATACTTGATCGCTCGGAAGCCGTTATTGAGACGACCGGGCAGATTACGATGCTGGCGGTCCTGCTCCAGGTCGGGATCTGGGTCTCGCGTGGTTTGACATTTCTTCTGACGAGCTCGGTTCGAAAGGGGGATGAAGTCCACGCGGCCGGCGCCACAATGCTCACCCCGCTTACGTTCCTGATGCGCCTCGTGGTCTGGGCTGTTGTCATTCTCCTGGGGCTCGACAATCTAGGCGTCAATATCACGGCGTTGATCACCGGATTGGGAATCGGAGGAGTTGCGATTGCTCTCTCTCTGCAAGCCGTCCTTGGCGATCTGTTTGCCTCGCTCTCCATCGCGCTGGACAAACCTTTCGTCATTGGGGATACCATTATGGTCAATGAATTCGTGGGAACCGTGGAGCATGTCGGACTGAAGACCACCCGGGTCAGGAGCCTGTCGGGTGAGCAGGTTGTCTTCTCCAATTCTGATCTTCTGCAGAGCCGGATCCGGAACTTCAAAAGCAT
>DAIPLH010000034.1:0-3158 GCA_036769325.1 Bacteroidota bacterium | reverse complement strand
CGCGTCCTCCGCGTTGACGATCGGCGTCACCTATGAAACTACGCACGAAAAACTCGAGGCGATTCCATCAATGATCAGGGAGATCGTAAATAGGCAAACCGGAACCAGATTTGACCGGTCAAACTTCAAGGAGTATGGCGAATCAGCTCTGAATTTTGAGACGGTCTACTACGTCCTGAGCCCTGAGTACAACGTTTTCATGGATGTTCAGGAGGTGGTGAATCTGGAGATTTACAGGAAGTTTGGTGAGGAAGGGATTGAGTTTGCATATCCGACGCGGAGAGTGTTGATCACCGAAACGGATTCCTCCAGGAGCAAGAAGGAAGATATCCCCAAAGCTGCAGGCTAGTGCCCCTCCAACTAAATGATTCTACAGCAAAGGGGCACAGCCCGCCCTCGGCCGATTGTACGCAATTTCGAGGGCGAGGCCGGGGTGCTCGATCCAACATACACTTACGGTCATGTCGAGTCCAATCAATTCGTTGGATCGGCATTAGTTCCTACGCCACAAGTCATACCAGCAGCGCATCGATCCGAGCGGCAAGCTCCAGGTCGAACGTGCTGATCCCGCCCAGATCATGCGTAGAGAGATCGATAGTAACCCTGTTGTAGACATTGCCCCAATCAGGGTGATGGTTCATCGATTCGGCAATGAGCGCAACGGAAGACATGAAACCGAAAGCTTCGACGAAGTTCTTGAACGAAAACTCCTTGTGGAGTTTCCCCGCCGACAGGGTCCATCCACTCAGCGTTGAGAGGCCGGCTTCAATTTCCTGTGGCAGCAGTTTCTCCCGTTGCATTGAAGGCAGGCGGATTATATCTTTTCAAACGTCAGTAACTCGCGGCAATCGGAGGCCATTGGCTTCAATCCCTCGTTTCCTGTGATAGCACGCTTTATCACTTCGGTCCGCCGGGGAACATAGACCTTGCCGATCTGCTTCAATCCACTTTCCCGTGCTACAGCTGTGAACTCGTATGGAAAGTCAATCGTTCCAAATGCTCCCGTGCTGCACTCGGTCAGGACAGAAACTCTCCCTCCCGGTTTGAGAATCCTGATGGTTTCCCGGAGAAGCGATTTCAGTTTCATCATTGTTTCGGATTTTGCAATCTCCGGAGAGAAGTCGGAATCCTCGCCACCCGGATAGAAATCGGCCGGCGGGTCAAGGAAGACGAAGTCAACCGTACTGCTTTGCTCCGGGATTCCTGTCAGCAACACATTTGCGCGTTCGATTCTCTCGTCTGACGGATTGATGTCGTACATCCTCACTTTCCGGTTCCCGAAGTACTCGAGGTTTCCCAGGACATCGCCGGTAGTCCCGCTCCCGGCCATCGGGTCGACCACGACAGCCCCCGGCCCTGTATAATAATAGAGAGCGTTTGCAATGATCTGACCAGGGAGCCTTCCCTTGTAACCCGACCGCCCGAAGCGCGGATCAGGAATGTCAAACGACCATACATTTCTTTCTTTCAGGTCAAATCCAAATTGTGTCCGCTGATCTTCCCTGCGGGCAAGCTCATCTTCCCTGATCTTTTTCTGAAACTCCGAAATGGTCCACTTATTGGTGATCGCCATCCGTTCATATTGATCACGTTTCCTGCTGTCGTCCACTTTTGTCGCAAGGTCAAAGTAAAAAATCTCCGGGAGCTTTCGCTTCTGAACGTCAGGGTAGTAGGTGTAAAACTTCATGCACTGTTTCAGCATGGCATACGGAAACTTGAAACCCGGAACATCAGACATTCTCTTCAAGACCTGATCGCCGAAAATTCCCTCCTCGAGTGCAGCGGGAATCACTTTGTCAACAAGGAATTTCCCGAGGTCCCAGTAGTTATCCGCCGAAAAAGCGTTCAGTCGTTCAATGAGAGGATCGAGTGAAGAGGATTTTGATCGCTTTGGCCGAATGGCGGTCGCGGTTTTGCTCATGATGACTCCCCGGGCTGAGTAGTGTGAGAAAGGAATTTCTGGTGTACTATACATGAAAAATTCATGTATTTCAAGGCTGAAGTGAAAAAATGAGGTGTTCGTCCGGGTGACCCGGGCGGCTACTCTGCTTTCTTTCCGGGATGGAACCTGCTGTTCCATCCTCCGAACCCATCCGGTTCCCGTGATGGAGCAGCGGGGTCTTCAACCCATCGCGTTCCGTCGACCACGAGCTTGTACCGTTCTTTGCCGGGTTCAGGC
Organism: Bacteroidota bacterium; assembly: GCA_036769325.1. Lineage (GTDB taxonomy): Bacteria > Bacteroidota > Ignavibacteria > UBA10030 > UBA6906 > DAIPLH01. Next base: position 979 of record DAIPLH010000034.1, on the reverse strand, counting down.
TCGGGAAAAAGACAACTCCAGACACCCTCTTCAACTTCGTGACATGGATGGGCGTCGGGATTCCAGTTGTTGAACTCACCTGTTATACTGACTTGCTGAGCCGCTTTGTCTCTGTACTGCAACGATACATAGCGGGGGACAAGCAGGACGTCTTTCTCTTCCCCGGTTTCCCTTCTGGCCAATGCGAGGCGGACGGCCGCTCTGGCGTTCAGCCTTCCCGCCCCCTGGATCTCGTCCGGCACACCCTTCATTGGTACTGCCGATGTCAGAAGAATTGACCGCACTGCAGAGGGTAGAAGACCGGGGTGCACCTCGAGAACCTGGGCCGCAACCGAGGTAACGATACCGGCTGCCACCGAAGTTCCTTCCATTTTCTTGTGGTTCCGTGTGACATATTTCGCCGCGGCCAGTCTCTTCCTGGCCCAGGAATGAAGTCGGGCCCCTTTCTTTGGTTTCTCCATAAGGTCTTGCCGGACGAGTTCGTAGACACCATGAACAGAATGGTCCTCTGAATCAAGGAGAGAAAAAAGAGCCTTTGCATCAGCTGCCTGGTCAGTCCCGGGCAGAAGCGGACCCGGGAGTTCCGTCGCCGGACCCAGGATGTCCGGCTTTGAAATCCCATCCAGGGTCTCACCGGAAGTGGAATGATACATCGACCAGTCCCCTGTTGCGAGGTTGCTATGGTCATCATATCCTCCAACTGTGAGTGCCGACGGAGCGCTTGCCGGTGGAAGGATTGCAGATCCAGGCGAGTTGCCCCCGGCAACAACGACCATCACTCCGGCCGCCACGGCTTGTTCTACAAGCTTGTCAATCGCGCTCTCTGCCAGACTCTGCGGCTTGTCGGCGCCGACAGCAATATTCAGGATCCGGATGTTGTACCGGACCTGGTTGTCAATAACCCACTGAATCCCCCTGGCGATATCCTTCTCACTGATATGACCGGTTCGTGTGTTCAAGACCTTGACGCAAACCAGAT
>DAIPLH010000327.1:0-3914 GCA_036769325.1 Bacteroidota bacterium | reverse complement strand
ATCGGAGAGGACGTGGTTCTTCTGATCTGTGAAATCCTTCCGACGGACAATGCCTCAATCAGTTCCCTTTCCCGATTCCCATCGATAACTTTCACCGTTCCCGGCGTGGATGACCTTCCAGTCTTCCTCTCCGCTCTTCTGGTCTGATTCGTCCCCTCAGCTTCTAATTTCATCTAATTGCACAGCGTAGTCGACAACTCTGCCGTTGTCGTGCTGCAATGATTATGAATGTATCGCCTGAGGGGTCCATGAAAGGTCTATTCTTTGTTCTTGCTCTTCCAACGATGGTGTTTGCGCAAGCAATCGACACGCTCGATCTGAATCAACTGGTTCATGAGGCCCTGAGAAACAATCCGGGGCTCAAGGCTGCGGATTACAACCGGGAGGTGATGGAGGAGCGGGCAAATCAGGCCGGTGCCCTCGATGATCCTCAGCTCCAGTATATGCGGGAAGAAATGCCCGGATTTCGCTGGAATGAAGCAATGTATTCACGAATCGAGTTAATGCAGATGTTCCGATTTCCGGGAAAGCTTTCGACGCAAGAAGACATTGCAGACATAGAAGCAGAACATGCACACCATGACCTGATGGAAAAAGTGAACGATGTGCTTGTATCACTCCGCATGGCGTACTTTGATCTCTGGTTCTCCCAGCAGTCTCTTGCCCTGAATGGAGAAAACAGAAATCTGCTTCAACAGTTTGCGAAGATCGCGCAAACCCGGTACGTCGTGGGAGATGTCGCCCGGCAGGACGTGTTGAAAGCTCAGGTGGAGCTGGCACGACTTGAGAACCAGGTGGCGATCCTGCGCCAGCAGGAGCGCAGTGCGCAAGCTATGCTGGTTGCTCTGCTCAATCGCCCCCTCGGCGACACACTTGGCGTTGCCGTTGTGGATCAAGAGTCTGTAACCTTACCGGCTCTTGATACTCTTCAGCAACTGGCACTGCAATTCCGCCCCATGTTGTGGCATGATTCACTCTCCGTTGAAGAGAATCGAGAGATGCTGTCCCTCGCGAAGGCGGAATTCCTTCCCGACTTCACGTTGGGTATCGAGTATGTAACCACTCCAATTTCGGATTTCACCGGATGGAGTGTGAGAGCAGGTATTACACTCCCGTTTGCGCCATGGACATTGCTCAAGGCAAATTCCAGGGTTGAGGAGGCGTCCATCTCAATCACCATGGCGCAGGAAACGCTGAATAACTCGCGCAACATGGTACTGTTAAACGTCAGCGATTTGTACTTCAAGGCGCAATCAGTGAAAGAGCAGTTGACGAACTACTCGCAGGCCATTATTCCACAATCAAGACAAGCCTTACAATCAAGCCTGCTTGCATACCAAACAGGCAGAACAGACTTCCTCATGTTGATTGATTCCTACCGGACTCTGGTTGAGTTGTCAATGGAGGAGTTGATGCTCCGCATGCAGTTTGAACAGACGATTGCTGAGTTGAAACGCACAATCGGCTATGCAGGGATTTTTGATCCCGAGAATGAAAGGAACTGAGCATGAACACGAAATTGATCCTCAGCATTGTGATACTTAGCTCCATATCGGCTGGTCTGATGATATATTCAGGGGTATTTTCATCGAAGACAACCACTACGAGTGAAGTACTCGAGGACACAACATACTACACCTGCCCGATGCATCCATCAGTCCGTTCGGACAAACCCGGTGCTTGTCCTGTCTGCGGTATGATGTTGGTGGGGAAGACAAAAGTGAAAGCCGCCGACTTGACTCATCCGGGCTCCGCGGCCGGCGGCACCGCGAATCAGGAAACCGTGAATCTCTCCCCGGAACAACGTGTTAATGCAAACGTCTCGGTAACCAAGGCAACGCGGAGGAGCATCAACAGAGCCATTCATGCCGTTGGTGTTGTAAGCTATGCCGAACCCAACTACCGTCATATCAGCATGCGTTTCCCCGGCCGGCTGGAGAAGTTGTATGTCGCGTACACAGGTCAAACAGTTCGCAAGGGCGATCCCGTCGCCGATGTGTACAGTCCGGAAGCCATTTCGGCACAACAGGAATTCCTGCTTTCCCTCGACTCTTATGAACAGGCAATGCTGAGCACTGAGAATGCTGTCACGCAAACGGCACAATCTAACCGACCGTTAGCTGTTTCCGCGAGACAGATGCTGGAACAATCAAAGGACAAGCTTCTTCACTGGGGATTTACGGACCGGCAGATTTCCCGACTGAAGGAAACTCGTCAACCAAGCTATATCGTGACAATTTATTCTCAGGTCAGTGGCACCGTTGTCAAGAAGAATGTTGACGCGCAACATTACGTGGCCACAGGTGAGGATATGTTCGACGTTGCCGACCTCTCGACCGTGTGGATCTATCTTGATGTCTATGAAAAGGACATTCGCCACGTCAGCCGCGAACAGTCAGCACTGATAACAAGTGAGGCGTACCCCGGAGAGGAATTCAAAGGTAGGGTAGTATTCATTGACCCGGTTCTCAACCCCGAGACTCGGACAATCCGCGTGCGAACGGAGTTCCCGAACCCGGAAGAAAAATTGAAGCCGAACATGTTTGTTGACGGGATGATAGCCATTCCAAGTGACAGTGCGCTTGTTGTTCCCTCATCGGCCATACTCTCTACGGGCAAGCGAACGATTATATGGGTTGAGGTAGAAGAGAACGCCTTTGCGCCCCGCGATGTTGTTGTCGGTTTGAGCAACGAGGGGTTCACTGAGATCATTCAAGGCCTCGAGGAAGGTGCTGTTGTCGCAGAAACGGGTGGCTTCCTCATTGATTCAGAGAGTGCGCTACAACGGCCGACGGGTCCTGACCCACACGCAGGGCACTCGATGAAGGAAGGAAAGTGAGAGACTTATGATTGAGAAAATCATAGACTACTGCGCACGAAACAGATTTGTTGTCATCGTCGCCTACCTGACTGTGATCGGGGCCGGCCTCTGGGCTGTGAGCACAACGCCTCTTGATGCGATTCCTGATCTCTCCGAAACCCAGGTCATTGTTTTCACGGAGTGGATGGGTCGCTCACCGAAGTTAGTCGAGGATCAAATAACATTTCCTCTCGTAACCGCCTTGCAGGGAGTGCCGGAAGTCCGTGCGATCCGGGCCCAGTCAATGTTTGGCATGTCCTTCATCTATATCATTTTTGAGGATAGGACTGATTTGTACTGGGCGCGCAGCCGAGTACTTGAAAAGCTTTCTGTCGTGCAATCATCTCTTCCACTCGGTGCGAAAATGCAACTTGGCCCTGACGGAACAGGTGTTGGGCACGTTTTCTGGTACACACTTGAAGGAAGCTACGATCTGGGAACGTTGAGGGCAATTCAAGATTGGTACGTGAAGCTGAACTTGCAGGGTGTAGAGGGTGTTGCCGAGGTCGCATCGGTAGGCGGCTACGTGCGGCAGTATCAAGTCGATGTTGACCCGAACAAGTTGAAGGGATATGCATTGACGCTGGCCGACATCCGTAATGCGGTCGTTCGCTCGAACAATGATGTCGGCGGAAAGATCCTCGAGCTCTCGGATGCTGAGTACTTTGTCAGAGGACAGGGCTACATACAGTCTGTCAGCGATATTGAGAACATTGTTGTCGGAAAGGGCTCAAACGGAACTCCGGTGTATATTCGCAACATCGGTATTGTGCAGCTGGGGGGGGACATTCGGAGGGGGTCGATCGAAAAAGATGGAAAAGGCCAGGCGGTTGGCGGCATTGTTGTTGCCCGCTATGGTGAAAACGCAAAGGATGTGATCGACCGGGTAAAAAGGAAAATTGAAGAGATCACACCCGGACTGCCACAGGGTGTTCGCATCAAAACCGCATACGACAGAAGCACTCTCATCATGGCGTCGATCGAAACGTTGACGAGTGCCTTGATTGAGGAGGCAATTGTCGTTGCTATTGTAATCTTCCTCTTCCTTCTCAAT
>DAIPLH010000326.1:0-3917 GCA_036769325.1 Bacteroidota bacterium | reverse complement strand
GTGCACCCACCAGGACTCGAACCTGGAACCCACTGATTAAGAGTCAGTTGCTCTACCAATTGAGCCATGGGTGCATGACTCACTACTGAATGGGCGGCGTTTGCCCGGCCGGTTCCTCCGCTGGAGGCAGCTGCGGTGTGGTCGGGACAGCCTGTTCCGTGGAGCTCCGCTGGATCACGCTTTCAATATTCTCGACACGTGGGAGGAAGAAGATATTGGTCACCAGGCTCAGGAGAATGAAAATCCCTGCAAGAACCTGGGTGGAACGGATGAGGAAATCTGCGGTTCTCCGGACCCCGAAAACCATTCCCATCGACCCACCGCCGAATGTTCCTGCGAGGCCCCCACCCTTGCTAGCCTGCATCAATACCGAAACAATGAGGAGGATTGCAACGACAATTTCGACCATAAGGAGAAAAGAAAACATAGATCACCCTAACTATAAAATCATGATGTTTGAGAGCACAAAGCTACCAAATTCTCCCTCAGAAATCAAGGTTCATACCCCCACTGCCTCAGCAGTTCCGTGGTGATGGTTCCCTCTTTCCTCTTCGTGCCCCGAAGCAGAAGGCTTTCGACATACTTTCCAACAAGGTCACATTCCAGATTGACAGGCGAGCCGACACGTACATCGGAAAGTGTGGTGTTCTGCATCGTGTGGGGGATAATAGAAACAACGGCCCGTCTTCCAGTCCGGGATGCAACGGTTAGGCTGATCCCATCAACCGCGATGGATCCAACAGGCACCACATAGCGTGCAAGTTCCTCAGGTATCTCGATCTCAATCATCCAGCTGTCAGCGCGCGGTGTGACTGAACGTACACTGCCGACACCGTCGACATGTCCCTGGACAAGATGGCCACCAAGTTGATCACCAAGGCGCAGTGGCGATTCCAGGTTGACTCGGCTACCCGGGGCAAGCAACCCGAGGGTTGTCTTAGAAATTGTCTCTTCCACCGCTTCAACGGTAAAAGTCCCATCAGAGACCAGAACGATCGTCTGACAAACCCCGCTGACAGAGATGCTGTCTCCGGGTTTAGCGCCCTCGATGCTCTGTTTTGCGTCGATTGAAAGCCGGATGCCTCCCCCATTGCGCTCGACCTCTCTGACGGTTCCTATCTCGCTTATGATTCCCGTAAACATTTGATTTTCCTCAATGATAGAGATACGAGACCAGCAGATCTGGTCCTATCCTTTGAGCAGACACCTCTTGTGGATTCCGGGCCCGAACCCTCAGCGCTCCGGCCTTCGTATCCTTGAAACGAAATACTTTCAGATCTCCGCCCAGTGCAACGGGTGCAATGAACATGCTCAGCTTATCAATCATCCCTTCGGAAAGGAACCCTGCAGAAATATCTGCTCCTGCCTCGACAAGAATTGTTCCAATATTGTTCTTCAGGAGAGTTCTGCAAATTTCGCGAATGGGAATTCTCCGTTTCTTCGCGTCGAAGTCAAGGATCTCAACACCGCGATCCTGAAGCCGATGCACTTTGTCCGGATTCCTTCGCATAGCCGCTGTCGTGGTGCAGACAAGGATTCGCCTGCCGGCAGCGCCTGAAAAGACCCTCGATTTCAGGGGAACGCGGAATTGCCCGTCGACAATCACGACATGTGGATCTCTTCCTCTCACAAGCCTGACATCCAGCCGGGGGTCATCCTCCATCACAGTCCCGCTGCCAACAAGGATTGCGTCGTGGGTGGCCCGCCACCGGTGCACCAGTTTTCCTGCCATGGGTGATGTCAGTTGTTTCTTCCACCCGCCAAGTTTGCCATCGATGCTCAAAGCAACCTTAAGATGAACATACGGAAGGCCCGACGTTACATTCTTCACAAATGATCGGTTCAGCTCACGGCATTCCCGTTCACAGATGCCGGTAACAACACTGACTCCTTCCCTTTGGAGTTTTCGGACTCCTTTTCCTGACACCCGGGGATCAGGGTCAATCATTCCAACGACGACTTTCCTGATACCTGAATGAAGAATCGCGTCAACACAAGGAGGCGTTTTTCCAAAATGGGTACAGGGTTCGAGATTAACATAGAGAGTTGCACCTCGGGTGTCTCCGCTCCAGGCCGAAAGACAGTTTATCTCTGCGTGAGGCTCACCGAATCTCCGGTGAAACCCCGATGAGAGAACTCTCCCCTCTCTGACAAGAAATGCACCGACAGCAGGGTTGGGGCTTACCCTCCCGATGCCCTTCTGTGCAATGCGTATGCACTCGTTCATCCAGTATTCGTGTGACGGTCCAGAGCTCATCACCGCTTCAGCTTGAAGGAAAAGAGGCTCCCTTTCCCGGGAGTACTGCTAACTTCAATCGTCGTCCCATGTGCTTCAACGATGTGTTTGACGATTGCGAGTCCAAGGCCCGTTCCTCCGATTTCCCTTGACCGGTCTGTGTCAACCCGGTAAAATCGCTCAAAGATCCTGGACAGATGCTCGGGGGGAATTCCCTTTCCGGAATCCCGAACAATGATCTCGCATTGATTCCGGAAAGCGCGCGCGATGCAGGTTACGTTGCCCCCGTGGTCAGAATACTTTATCGCGTTGTCGATCAAATTGATCATTACCTGGCGAAGTCGTGATTTATCGCCATACACTTTAGCGGCAGAATCAAATTCCGACTCCAGGTAAAGAACAATCCCTTTCGTGACTGCCATCGGTTTGAGTTCATCGACAATACCCTGAAGGAATTCGAGGATCGAGAAGTAGCGGAAGCTCATCTTCATCTCCCCTGACTCAATCCTCGATATCTCAATAAGGTCATTAAGGAGAGTATTCAGTCTCTCAGCATGTGTGTGTGCTTTCGCAAGAAAGGCACGGTTCACCGAGGGATCATCGACAGCTCCGTCCAGCAATGTCTCGAGGAAGCCCTGCAGTGAGAAAATAGGAGTTCGCAGTTCATGGGAAACATTTCCAAGAAATTCGCTTCTGACCCGCTCGAGTCGCTCAAATTTTGTGATGTCGGCGCCCAGTTTTTCCGCCATCCTGTTGATCGCGTTTGCCAGCTCCGAAAGCTCGGTCGGGTATTCCCCGGTAATCCTCGCTGTCGTCTCCCCTTCCCGGATCTTGTCCACCGTCTCCACAATACTCACCACTGGCTCCGATATCCCCTTTGCAACCCGCAGGCTTGCCACACAGAGAACAATCAGGGCTGCAATTGAAGACCAAACCAGGATTGCCCCGATACGGTCCCGCGACGATCCTGAATTGCTGCTGGTCGCAACGAGGACAAAGCCATCCGTCACTTCGATCAAGGGGGAGCCTGCGAGGAGCGTAGCGGACGAGAGGCGATCACCATCCCACGAATGGCCTACACCGCCACCCGAAGCCCGAATTACCTCCGGCCTCTCTTCAACTGGTGTCCCCGATGCAAACGGGTGCCCGGTCGGCGACTCGAAAACGACACTGCCGTCTTTTCGGACGATGACGATTTGGGTCTGAAGATTTGTGCCGATCAGGGAGAGTATCTGTTTCCGATCATTCCAGGAAAGGCGGGTGAACGAGGAGTCAAGGAGAAACGATGAAATTAGCTGAAGTTTGCTGCTTTGGTCCTCCTCTGCCCGTCCTTCCAGGCTGCTGGATAGAACCCGGAACACAAGCACGCCTGCAATGAGGATGCCGACCACTCCAAGCACCATGTACGTCGTGAGTATCCTGGTTCGCAGCCTCATTCTCTCATCCCGCTTCCAGCATCACTCGCGGAATCGATAGCCAACGCCTTTCACAGTCTCGAGAAAACCGGCCATGGATCCCAGTTTCTCCCGGATCCTGCGGATATGAACATCGATCGTCCGATCCACAACGACAACGTCGGTTCCCCAAACCCTGTTCAGAAGCATTTCGCGGGAAAACACCCTCCCCTTGTTTGCGGCGAGAAGTGCAAGGATCTCAAATTCCTTTCTGGGAAAAAACATGT
>DAIPLH010000325.1:0-3917 GCA_036769325.1 Bacteroidota bacterium | reverse complement strand
GGAATCGGTGCAAGTGTTCGTATCGGCCCGCGCTGGACCATCGCCGCGGATATGTTTACGCAGGCCTGGGGAACTGCCACCCTTACGGTTCCAACCAGGGACGCAGTCCTGTACGGCGCTGGCATTGAGCGCTCTCCCTCCGGCGCCCCGGGGGCGTCCTTGCTGGACCGAATTGCCTATCGGGTCGGCTCGTACTATTATCAAACCTACTACGTCGTGAACGGTCAGGGAATTGACGAATGGGCGGTGACCACGGGTCTCAGTGTTCCTTTCAGCGGCGAAAACCGGCTGAACTTTGCTTTTGAATACGGAGAACGAGGGAAAATAGAGAAGAGTCTGATCAAGGAACGCATCTTCCGATTGACGGTCGGAATTTCCCTGAGCGAATTGTGGTTCCAGAGTTATGAGGATGAAATCTAGCCGATTCGATTCACTATCTGACCAACCATCATGAAGAACCTGCGACAATACGACCCCGAACTCTTCGACGCCGTGCGCAAGGAAATCAACCGGCAGGACAAGAAACTCGAGCTCATTGCTTCAGAGAATTTTGTCAGCCTTCCAGTGCTTGAAGCTGTTGGGTCGCCACTGACAAACAAGTACGCCGAGGGATATCCGGGAAAACGGTACTACGGTGGGTGCGAGTTTGTTGATCTGGCGGAAAACCTGGCGAGAGAACGGGCACGGGAGCTCTTCGAAGCTGCATATGCAAACGTTCAGCCTCATTCGGGTTCGCAGGCAAACATGGCTGTGTACTTTACGCTTGTGAAGCCGGGTGATAAGGTAATGGGGATGAATCTTTCTCATGGCGGCCATCTCACCCATGGCTCCCCGGTGAATTTCTCCGGACAGCTTTACAACTTCGTTGCCTACGGAGTTTCTGCGAAATCTGGCGTCATTGACTACAACGAGGTAGAGGACATTGCGCGCCGCGAAAAGCCAAAGATGATCACCGTCGGCGCCAGTGCCTATTCGCGAAACATCGACTACAAGCGCTTCCGGGAAATTGCTGATACGGTCGGTGCGTTTCTGTTCGCCGACATCGCCCACCCGGCGGGACTGATCGCCCGGAAGTTGCTGAACAATCCACTTCCCCATTGTCATGTCGTGACGTCAACAACTCACAAGACACTGCGCGGCCCGCGCGGAGGTTTGATCCTGATGGGACAGGACTTTGAAAACCCGTTTGGGCTCGTAGCGCCAAAGTCAGGCCGGACGAAGATGATGTCGGAACTTCTGGATTCGATGGTGATTCCCGGCATCCAGGGGGGACCGCTCATGCATGTCATCGCTGGAAAGGCAGTCGCGTTCAAGGAGGCACTTGAACCCGGCTTCGAGGAATATGGCAAGCAGGTCATCAGGAATGCACAGAAACTTGCGGGAACACTCACGGGGTTTGGCTACAACATCATCTCGGGCGGGACCGACAACCATCTGATGCTTGTCGATTTGCGGAACAAGGGACTCACCGGCAAGGCTGCACAGGAAGCCCTCGATGAGTCAGGCATTACTGTGAACAAGAATTCTGTTCCCTTTGACGATAAGGGCCCCATGGTAACCAGCGGTATCCGGATCGGAACCCCCGCACTGACAACCCGCGGAATGAAGGAAGGGGAGATGGAAATGGTCGGCGGATTCATCAATGAAATCCTGAGCAACATGGGACGCGAGGAAGTACGAACGATGATTGAAAAGAAGATCGACGACCTCTGCTCGGGATTCCCCCTGTATCCCGGACTCGTTTAGGAAAGCGCGAACCCTACCGTGGAACAGCCAGAGGAATCACGGCCACTGAACGGCGATGAGACGGAAGAAGACGGTCATGGCCAGGACGAGATGCCATTCCTCGAGCACCTTGAGGAACTCCGCTGGCGAATCGTCAGGGCGATTCTTGGAATTGTCCTCGGGTCCATCCTCTGCTGGGTGTTCATCGATGAACTGGTTCAGTATGTTCTGCTTCGCCCCGTAGAGATCGCCAACGCTGCACAGTCAAGCGCCGCACAGCGGATGAACCTCCAGAATCTGAAGCCGTTCGGTCTTCTCTTTCTCTATATGGAGATAGCGTTTATCGGGGGCATCATCGTCAGTCTCCCGAACCTTCTGTACCAGTTCTGGGCTTTTGTAGCCCCGGGTCTTCTCCCGCGGGAGCGGATCTATATCAGATGGATCGTGTTCTTTACATCATTCTGCTTCCTGGCTGGAGTTGCCTTTGCGTACTTTGTCATGCTCCCGTCCGCTCTTTCATTCTTTACCGGACTTGGCACGGAGCAGATCCAGAACAATATTGCCATCAATGAATACATGAGCTTCGTTGTGACTGTCATGCTCGGCGCGGGAATTGTCTTCGAGTTGCCCATGGTGTCCTGGTTCCTTTCCCGTCTCGGCCTCCTCACACCCGCATTCATGCGCCACTACCGCCGCCACGCGATTGTCGGCATTCTTATTATCGCCGCAATCCTCACCCCGGGAACAGATCCTGTCAGTCAGCTCCTGCTCGCCGTTCCCCTCGTCATCCTCTATGAAATAAGTATTGGAATTTCAGGCCTCGCTATGCGGGCAAGGAAAAAGGCCTGATCATGCACGGTACAGAAACTCAGGCGGGACCGTATCTGTCGCTCAAGGATATCTCTTCACCGATCCGTCATCATCTTGATCCGTTCAATAAAGTATTCGATGCATCCATCCGATCGACGATTCCTCTTGTGGATCTTGTTGCGCGATACATCATCAGGCGTAAGGGAAAGAAAGTCCGTCCAGTCCTCGTTCTTCTGAGCGCTGATCTGTGCGGAACCATCAACGAGCGGAGCTATCGCGGGGCAGCTCTTGTGGAGATTCTCCACACAGCAACGCTGATTCACGATGATGTCATCGATGAAGCGGACACGAGGCGCGGATTCCCGTCGATCAATGCGATCTGGAAGAACAAGATTTCCATTCTGATGGGTGACTACCTTCTTGCCCGCGGGCTTCTGCTTTGTCTCGACAATAACGACTTCCATTTCCTGAAGATCACCTCGACTGCAGTGAAGCGAATGAGCGAAGGAGAGATCCATCAGATCCAGAAGAGCAGACAACTGAACACTGATGAGGAAACGTATCTGAGGATCATCGGGGACAAGACAGCGTCTCTGCTTTCCACCTGCTGCGAAATCGGGGCCGCGAGCACATCCACCGATCCGGAAGTCCACGAAAGACTTCGAAAGTACGGCGAATATGTCGGGCTCGCTTTTCAGATCAGAGATGATCTGCTGGATTATACCGGTAGAAAAAGCATCACGGGAAAGCCAACGGGTTTGGACCTTGGCGACAGGAAGCTTACGCTGCCCCTCATCTACGCTCTTGCGCAGGCGTCAAAGAAGGAGGCGAAGGAAATCCTCGGGATTGTGAAGAATGGAGGGAAGAAGATCAAACGTGCGGATGTGGATGCCGTGCTCGCGTTTGTCGAAGGGCAGGGAGGTCTTGCTTATGCCGCAAGGCGTGCGGGAGAATTTTCTGCATCTGCAAAGGCAATGCTGACAGGGTTCCCCGGGTCAGCAAGCAAGGATTCTCTCCTCGGGTTTGCAGATTTTGTGATTACGCGGGACAAGTAGAGACTTCCGGAACAGCCGGCAAGGGAATCAACCGCCCTACGGTCTACGACTCTGCGAGTCGGTAGGGTCGTAGACAGAGACGCTGAGGACGCAGAGAATTCGCAGAGGGTGGAGCAGAGGTATCAGCTCTTTTCCGGCCTGATCGTCAGCACCGGACATTTCGCGTTGCGCACGATTCTTTCCGCCGTGCTTCCGAAGAGCATATGCTCAACACCCGTATGGCCATGTGTCGCGACAACGATCATATCAACTCCCCGCTCTTCCGCCTCGAGAAGGATCTCCTGATGAGGCTTCCCTGTTCTGACCACCGCAGAGGAGCCTGCCGAT
>DAIPLH010000033.1:11669-14117 GCA_036769325.1 Bacteroidota bacterium | reverse complement strand
CGATCATGGCCGCGGCTGGCGCGAGGACGAGGGCTCCGAGTCGCTCACCAGCATCGGCGCCGGCACCCGCATCGCCCTCGGCAAGTTCGGCACGGCGCGGCTCGACGTCGGCTGGGGTCTTGAGGACGGCGACGAGGTCACCTTCACAGGCGCCGCTGAGCGCGAAGGTGCACGGCGGATCGGATTTGGCTCGTGCAGTGGAACAATTCTACCGGCAGGGGGAGAGAAAGCATGACACGGAACACAGTGTTTGGTTTGTTTTTTCTGGTTCTTACCTCAGAACAGGAAAATGCCTTCGCGCAAGTGAGTCTCAACGTTTCATTGTTCGGAACCCTCAACCCTGCCCCAGGCGAGCCGCACAATTCCGGCTCATGGGGATGGACATCACCATCAGGTGAGGAATTTGCAATTCTTGGAGGATTTCTTGGAACGCACATTATCGCCATTGATGACTCAGCAAACATTCATCAGGTTGACTTTGTTGATGGACAAGACAACAATTGGCGCGAAATCACGGTCATCGGGGACCACGCCTTTGTTGTCACGGAGGGGGGCGGCGATCTCCAGGGAATGCAGGTCATTGACCTCTCTCCTCTGCCCGATAGTGTGCATCTGGTAACGACATATACCTCCACCTTCCTGCGCGCACATATCATCATGCGGGACATTTATTCAGATTCGGCTATTGTCTATGTCAGCGGAACGTCGTCGACCGGAGGTGTGCACATGATCGACGTTTCTGATCCGTCGAACCCGATTGAAGTCGGCCTGTACGATCCTCCTTATTACATCCACGACGCTCACGTCAGGGGAAATCTCCTGTTTGCCTCTGCCCTCTCCACCGGACTTGACATCGTGGATATCACCGACAAGCAGAATCCCTCCCTTCTTTCGCATATCGACCATCCTAATCAGTTTACGCATAGCGCATGGACCACCGATGATCTGTCACATGTTGTTGTAACCGATGAAGTCGACGGCCTCCCCGCCCGGATCTGGAATATCAAGGACCTGGACAACCCATACGAGGTTGCGCAATATTCGGCCAATCTCCAGAGCCTCGTCCACAATCCCTACGTCCTTGGCGACATCGTTTTCCTTTCTCATAATACTGAGGGAATCAGAGTACTGGACATCGGAGACCCCAATCTCCCTGTCGAGGTTGGGTTTTATGACACATACAATGGGCCAAGCGGTGGCTACTTCGGCCTTTGGTCTGCTTATCCGTATTTCCCGTCGGGAAAAATCATCGGCGGCAATCGCGGGGATGGACTCTACGTTTGGCGGTTCAACGGTACACGGGCCGTTCGGGTCTACGGTGTCGTGCTTGATTCCCTGTCGGGTGAACCGATAGACGGCGCGGTGATGACCATTGTGCAAACGGGAAATTCAACCGCAACTGAACCTGATGGATCGTTCAGGATGGGTGAACTTCCGCCTGACTCGGCGGGGTATGCGCTCACGGCGTCCGCCTCCGGATATGCCCCGGGTAACCTTGATTCACTTTTTGCGTCCGGCGAAGATGACAGCCTTTGGTTGGAGGTCCGGCTTCGGTCACTTGTCTCTTCGGTGGACAATGAAGGTCTTCCGCAGGAGACGGTGTTGCTTCAAAACTTTCCAAACCCTTTCAATGGAACATCGAACTTTGTTTTTCGGATTTCAGAATTCACTTCGGTCACTCTTACGATCCATGATCTCATTGGCCAGGAGGTGGCCGTGCTGGTCAACGAAGAGCTCACTCCCGGTACCTATTCAAGAGTGTGGGATGGAAACAACCATTCGGGATTTTCCGTCAGCTCCGGCGTCTACCTGTTCCGACTTTCCGCCGGTGAAACTGTTCAGACCAGAGCGATGTTGCTCCTCCGGTAAGCACTCATGACCTACACAGAAACGACCGAAGGAATCAGGATTACCGTTCATCCGGTTTATCTTGATGGACAATCGGACCTCATCAGGAAGAAAATAGTCTTCGCCTATTTTGTCCGCATCGAAAACAAGACTGAGGAGACCGTTCAGCTTCTCAGACGTCACTGGATCATTACCGACGGGAAAGGCAATGTGCAGGAGGTGGAGGGTGAAGGTGTAGTGGGCAAACAGCCGTTCATTGCCCCTGGTGATGCGCACGAGTACTCGAGTTTCAGTGTTCTTCCGACTATGGAAGGAAGCATGGAAGGGACATATCTGATGCGCCGGGAAGGTGGAGTTCTGTTTCGTGCCCAGATCCCATTGTTCGCTCTGAGAGCCGCAGCAAACTGAACCCGTTTTCCCCTATGAAACGTGGCCTAACAAATACACTAATGAGGGAAAAAAGGACATTACCATCTTACCTCTACGCAACACCCTGCTTACAAATCAAGTCCTGACACATGGAATTATTGCCAGTCGCGTGGCATGATTTGTGCCATTGACTTGCCTGACAGGTTTCTTTATATTTTCGTTAATTGTTCA
>DAIPLH010000033.1:1227-11659 GCA_036769325.1 Bacteroidota bacterium | reverse complement strand
TCAGTAGAACGAGCGAAACGGGGACTACCCCCCACCACTGCACCGGGTCGTTTGACCTAACAGGAAAGAACAATTTCTCTATGGAAGGTAACTTTTCGAACAGGGTCCAGGATGTCATTCGTCTCAGCAGAGAAGAGGCTCTTAGACTCGGACACGACTACATTGGAACGGAGCATTTGCTGCTCGGGGTCATTCGCGAAGGTGAAGGAATTGCGGTAAAGATTCTTCGGAACCTGGGCGTCGACCTTTACAAATTGAAGAAGGCGATCGAGGATACTGTACGCACTTCCGGCGGGACACTGACCATCGGAAATATCCCCCTGACAAAACAGGCTGAGAAGGTCCTGAAGATCACCTATCTCGAAGCGAAGCTCTACAAGTCAGACGTCATTGGAACCGAACACCTTCTCCTGTCTCTGTTGCGGGACGATGACAATATTGCTGCACAGATTCTTCATCAGTTCAATGTGCATTATGATATCGTCCGGAATGAGCTGGACAACATCATCAGCGGCAAACCGTCATCACCTGTTCAGACTTCCCCGGCTGAGCGCAAACCAGAGAAATCGAAGACCCCGGTCCTGGACAATTTCGGCCATGACCTCACACGACTCGCGAGTGAGGACAAGCTGGACCCGATCGTTGGCCGTGAAAAAGAAATCGAACGTGTCGCACAGGTTCTCAGCAGGAGGAAAAAGAATAACCCCGTTCTGATTGGCGAGCCGGGAGTCGGCAAAACAGCCATTGCAGAAGGACTTGCACTAAGGATCATCCAGAAGAAGGTTTCCCGTGTTCTTCACGGGAAGCGTGTTGTAACCCTGGATCTCGCAGCGCTCGTCGCAGGCACGAAGTACCGGGGACAATTTGAAGAACGAATGAAGGCCGTCATGAACGAGCTCGAGAAATCGAGCGACGTGATCCTGTTCATCGATGAGCTTCACACGATTGTTGGCGCGGGCGGAGCATCCGGCTCCCTCGATGCATCGAACATGTTCAAGCCGGCACTCGCCAGGGGCGACCTGCAGTGCATCGGCGCCACAACTCTTGATGAGTACCGCCAGTTTATTGAAAAAGACGGTGCGCTGGACCGCCGGTTCCAGAAGATCATGGTGGACCCAACGACTGTAGACGAAACAATTCAGATCCTGAAGAACATCAAGTATAAATACGAGGAGCATCACGGCGTTCGGTATTCTGACGCGGCCGTTGAAGGGGCCGTCCGGCTCAGCGACCGCTACATTACGGACCGGTTTCTTCCTGACAAGGCCATTGACGTCATGGATGAAGCGGGGTCCGCGTCCACCTCTCCAATATTCATGTTCCGAAGGAAATTCTCGATCTGGAGGCCGAGGTCGAGAAAATCAAACAATCAAAAAATCAGGTTGTCAGAAACCAGAATTTTGAAGAAGCTGCCCGTCTGCGGGATCTCGAAAAGAAACTCCTGAGCGATCTGGAGATTGCAAAACGGGAATGGGAGCTGAAGGCACAGGAGAACATCCACGAAGTATCCGATGAGCAGATCGCCGATGTGGTGTCGATGATGACGAGCATTCCGGTGAACAAGATTGCACAGTCGGAATCACACAAGCTGCTCCATATGGACTCCGCACTCCAGTCTCAGGTGATCGGCCAGGATGAGGCAATCCAGAAGTTGACGAAGGCCATTCGCCGGACGCGTGCAGGACTCAAAGACCCGAAGCGTCCGATTGGTTCGTTTCTGTTTCTCGGACCGACCGGCGTGGGGAAAACGGAGTTGGCAAAAGCGCTTGCACGTTTTCTCTTTGACAACGATGACGCGTTGATCCGGATCGATATGAGCGAGTACATGGAGAAATTCAATGTCTCGCGGCTTGTTGGAGCCCCTCCCGGATACGTGGGATACGAGGAAGGCGGACAGCTGACAGAGAAGGTGCGGAGGAAACCGTACTCCGTCGTTCTTCTGGACGAGATTGAGAAAGCGCATCCGGATGTGTTCAACATCCTGCTGCAAGTCTTTGATGATGGGATATTGACCGATAGCCTGGGTCGCCGGGTTGATTTCAAGAATACCATCATGATCATGACGTCCAACGTGGGCACAAAAGATTTGAAGAGAGGCGGAGGCTTTGGCTTCGGCGTTTCATCCAGCGAGAATGAATATGGGGCGATGAAATCGACCATTGAAGAATCGCTCAAGCGTGTGTTCAATCCGGAATTCCTCAACAGGATCGATGAGGCCATCATCTTCCATCAGCTTGAGAAGCAACACATCATCGATATCGTGCAGATTCAGGTTGCGGACCTGGTGAAGCGGATGAACAGTATGAATATCACGCTGGAACTGACAAAGCAGGCGAGGGAATTTCTTGCCGAGAAGGGCTATGATCCAACCTTCGGCGCTCGTCCTTTACGCCGTGCAATCCAACGGTACTTGGAGGATCCGATCGCGGAAGAGGTGCTCAGAGGGAAGTTCGGAGAGCAAACGACTATCAGGGTCAAGGTCAGCAAGAAGACCGGCGAGTTGAAATTTACCCGGGCTGGAGCAGAGGACAAGCAGGGTGAGGTTAATGAGGAAGAGGAGTCGGCGGACGTAAACTAGGAACCGGTTCTTGAAATTGAAGAGGCCGCGTCAGGCGATTGACGTGGCCTTTTTTTTTGGTGGTCCGGTTTGGCAAGACCCGGAATGAAGATCGACAGGATGTAACTGCACTGAACACAGATACCCACAGATTGATACTGAAAACCCCAGAGTTAATCTGGGGGAATCAAATTCATCTGTCGTATCAGTGTTCATACGTTGGCAAGAAATATCCTATTGGACACTTCGCAAGATCCCAGTCCGTTTGAATTGTCACATCAAATCTCTACCTTACCGCACCTGTTTGATCCCCAATCACCAGACCACCACAAGGAATGGCATGAGAACCTTCTCCCTCGCAGTCCTGATTTCATTGATTGTGCACAGTTCAGCATCGGCACAACTTACCTATGGGTCAGAGGCTACGGCTAGTGTCATGATACCCACCTCATCCTTTTCAGACGCTTTCGGCACTGGGTTTGGCGGCACGCTCGGCATGTTCTTCGATATGGAACCACACTTGCGGGTGACGTTATCCGGAGGTTACCTTTCAAGCCCTGTGAAGGAGAGCGGGGTCCAGGAGATCTACGAGCAGTCGGGTGGAACGGGGACCATCAGTTCGACCGGCTCTGTAAAGGTGATCCCTCTTTTGGTCGGCCTCCAACTCATTACGCCCGGACCAATGCGTGTTTATGGGGCACTTGAGGCCGGACTCTACATTTACAAGGTTGATGCTACGGGAACAATCACGGATAACACCGGCTCCGCAAATGTGACCCTTGCTGATGAAACGCGAACGGAGTTCGGCGTTAACCTCGGTTTCGGCGGCCTCCTCCCCATCAACGAGAGCATGTCAATTGCCGCAGGGGTCAAATACCATTTCGTGAAGACCTCGGAATTCCGGTCAACAATGGGCGGAGCATCTGCGATCACCCTTTCGACGAACCAGTTCCTCTCTCTTGGACTTGGTCTTAACTGGTCTTTCCCTTCCTAGAAAAAAATTCTGAATAGTCCTGAACTTCCGGGGGTCTTTCTTCGTACACGAGGCAGACCCTGGAGGACCTTATGGATAACCCACTGCACCGAATCAAGGAAAGCCTGCTCGAACGCAGGCAAAATCTGACCGCCTGGCTGCGTCAAACCCCCCAACCGATACGCAAAACACACGTTGGCCCTATCGGAGAGCGTGCTGTCGAGGAGCAACTCGCATTCCTCGATACCTCCCTGAAGAAAGTCGACGACAAAACCCTTGGCCTGTGTGAAGTCTGCCATGACTATGTTGAGGAGTCGCGGCTTGAAATGGATTATGCTGCGTCTGTCTGCATTGAACATTTGACCGGTCATGAGAGGGCCAGACTCGAAAGCGATCTCGAACTTTCCCAGAAGGTCCAGAGAGCTCTGCTGCCGCAGGATGTTCCGGAGATACCGGGTGTAGATATTGCAGCCTTCTTTCAGCCGGCACATATCGTCGGCGGAGACTACTTCGATTTCTTCCGGTACAAAGATGGCTCACATGGCTTTGTCGTTGCCGATGTCATGGGAAAAGGAATGGCGGCCAGTCTGCTGATGGCAAGTTTTCAGGCATCATTGAGAATCATTGCTCCGGAAAGCATTATGCCGGACGAAGTCGTCGGGCGACTGAATCATCTCTTCAGACATAATATTCGATTGACGAAGTTCGTGACTGTTTTCCTGGGCCGCTTCGACGATTCGGGTGCTCTTTGGTATTGCAATGCGGGTCACAACCCGCCTCTTCTGGCCCGAACGAATGGATCAATAGAGCGACTTGAGCCGACGGGAGCTGCAATCGGCCTGGTCGAACAGGCCGTATTTGAAAACAGACGGGTTTCACTGTCGAAGGGCGATAGACTCCTCTGCTACACAGACGGTGTGGTGGAGGCAAGAAACGGTCATGGGAATGAATTTGGGATGGAGGGAATTGAGAAGATCCTTCACAATTCCACAGACTACGGAGCCGGGAGAATCGTGCAGGAACTGCGGGAAGATCTCAAATCGTTCATCAATGGATCAGAGACCGTTGACGACGTAACAATACTTTCGCTAGTAGTCAGATAATTGAGTAGAAGTGGTCAGAGAGAGAACATGACCCCCACTTCTGGTGCAAGATCCGTGGCGTTCGTTGTGAGTCCCCACCCATTATTAACCTTCAGAGTTGCCATAGGCAAGAAACGCCACTGGACCTCTGTAATGAGCGTAACCTCGTCGAGCTGATTTCCTTCAAGAGCTGCGACAATCCTCCATTCCGGAGAGAGGCGCTTGAGGTACTCAAGTGCATACTCACCGCTTTCAATCTTCGCTTCAGCCCGTGCATACTCGGCGGCCGCGCGAAATGTCATGGTCCCCCACTCGAATCCTTTGATGAAACCTGCGCCGAGTTTGAATTCCCAATCGCTCGTTCCAATGAGCTGCTTGTCTTTTTGAAGTGGAAACACCGTCTCGAAATAGCCGAAGATCTCCGGACCGTCTTCGGTTTCCTCAGAAAACCGCCAACGGACCTGCGCTTCGACGTCTCCCAAACCCGACTCTTTGATTTCCTGAGGAGCGGCGGATGTATCTTGCGGCGATGTTTCAAGAGTTGCAGAGATGACAGCCGCTTCAAATTCGAAGGCCAGGCCGGGGGTGATTCCATAACCGAAGAAGATTAACCCTTCCGATGCGCGATACTTCCCCCTGTAGTCCACATCAGGACCGTACCCCAGCTCCGAAGGTTTGTATTCCAGGTTATTGTCGACGTAGTACTCAAAGAATGGATAGACGAGGAACTCGGCCTCCCTTACGTAGCTGCCAAACATTGAGGTTGGAATCCCTGTTCCGCGGTCACTTAGGTAGCGAGGCAAATCGGTTTCCTGTGCAGGGCTGTTGTCAGGGCTACACGAAGCGAGGATCAGAGCTAACAACCGGGCACGCCATGATCTCATGAAATCCTCCTTCCGTGAGAGGAATTTTCATTGAAAAGCTTCAAATCCTTCCCAGAATACGGATAGTGAGGTTGTGTATCAAGGCTGGTGGATACTGGAATTTCTTGCTTCTTGCCCGCCTAAGCCAAAAGAGGGCTACGGCGGGTAAACTTCTTGTCTCTGACTTCCGACTTCTGTCCTTCACAATTGTTCTTCCGACTTCCGCGTTCCGACTTCCGCGTTCCCTATCCTCTATCCTCCTGCCATCCTACCTCCCTCCCTCCACCATTGACAATCCCTCCATTTTATACTTGATTTGATAGAGAAAAGACCTGTCCAAACCTGCTTCGGGAGACCCAAATGAGGTACGCTTCAATTATTCTTCTCATCACGGTATTTATTGGAAACACATCGAATTCGCTCCCTCGCTCCCGGGATGGAAGGGACCGGAACAAAGAAGCCCACGAAGTCATTGGAGACAGATATCTTCCGTCTCCCCGAACCTCCCATCCAACTTCCCCCGCATACCGTTTTTCTTCCAAAGGATTCACAAGCGTGCAGGTAAACGTAGACTCCCTCGGGATGAACATTGTCGGTGATGCCGCCAACGAACCCTCGATTGCAGTCGATCCCCTCAACCCCGACAGGCTTGCAATTGGCTGGCGGCAGTTCGACACAATCCTGAGCGACTTCCGGCAGGCCGGGTATGGATACAGTACCGACGGAGGTCAATCATGGATTTTCCCCGGCGTATTGGATCCCGGTGTATTTCGGTCTGATCCGGTTCTGGGCGTGGACTCCAAGGGGCACTTCTTCTACTACAGTCTGACTATCGATGCTGACTATTTCTGTACCCTGTACAAGGACTCGGTTGGCGGGGACTCGTGGGATGGTGGAGTATACGCGTACGGAGGCGACAAGGCCTGGATGGCGATTGATCGAACGGTTGGGGAAGGACAGGACCAGATCTATTTTGCCTGGGATTATGCAGGTTGTTGCGCGGATGACTGGTTTACGCGGTCGACGGATGGCGGTCAGACTTTCAATGCCCCCGTACCAGTTCCTGAAGAACCAATCTGGGGAGTCACCACTGTTGGTCCTGACGGGGCCGTTTATGTTGCGGGCAGAAGGTCCTTCACAAATCAAGCGTTTGTTGTGGCAAAGGCCTCCGCCCTTCAGGATTCCACTGCTCCGCTGGTATTCGATTTCTCAACCGAGGTGGATCTTGGAGGAACACATCAATTTGCGATCGGGTTCGGGCCGAATCCCGGGGGGTTGCAGGGGCAGGTGTGGATCGCAGCCGACCATTCTTCAGGTCCCACGGCAGGTTACCTCTACGTGCTCTGCTCCGTAGATCCACCCGGCGATGATCCTCTCGACGTTCATTTCATCCGGAGCACCGACGGGGGTCTAACCTGGACCGCCCCTCTGCGTTTGAATGATGACCCGGGTACTTCCGCATGGCAATGGTTTGGAACGATGTCCGTGTCACCCGACGGACGGATTGATGTGGTCTGGTTAGACACTCGCGATGACCCTGAATTCCTTTCTGCGTTGTTTTACACGTATTCCGTGGACGGGGGAACTACATGGTCGGTCAATGAGAAGCTTACTGCTTCATTTGATCCGCATCTTGGTTGGCCGAATCAGAATAAGCTTGGGGATTACTTTGATATGGTTTCGGAAAATGATGGTGCCCACCTTGCATGGGCAGGGACATTCAACGGGGAGCAGGACGTGTACTATGGGTGGATCGATTCCCGCGTTACGGGTATTGCTGGTGGCGACCCTTCACTTCCGAACCAGGTCAGTCTGGCACAGAACTATCCCAACCCCTTTAACGGGACTTCGCGAATAGAGTATCAACTACCGAATGGAGCAAGAACATCATTGAAGGTCTATGACATGCTGGGTCGCGAGGTTGCAACACTCGTGGACGGATGGAAAGATGCAGGTGTCCATGCAGCCATCTGGGAGGCGGGTGAGATTGCGGGAGGGGTTTACTTCTATCAGCTCGATGTGGGAAACTATAGCTTGTCGCGCAAACTTGTTCTTCTCAAGTGAGAGAAAACGGCCTGGAACCCATAATTTCAGATCAGGAAGAAACCCCGTTCTGATTGAATCAGGGGTTCATTGGCACAGTGTGTTCTCCTATCTCACCAGCGACATTTTCCCTGTTGCCGTGAACGCCTCACCTGTGACGATGCTTTGAGCCTGGATTCTGTAGAAGTAGATGCCGGATGGAAACGAAGCTGCACTCCAATTGACAGTCCGATGTCCTGCATCCTGAGCGCCATTAACAAGTGTGGCTAGTTCTTCGCCAAGCAGGTTGTAGACTCTGACGAGCACCTGGCTCCGCGTGGGAATGTCATAGCTGATTGTCGTCACCGGGTTGAAGGGATTTGGGTAGTTCTGGGCAAGTGAGAATTGATTGGGAACTTCTTCCTGTACCGCTTTGATACTTGTTGGAAATGACCAGCCCACGAGACTGTTGAACCATTCCTGGACGAAATCGTCATTGGCTTTCAGAACCGTCACGCTGCTTAAGTTGTTAGAGCCCAAACCGAGAATGGTTGCCGAGATGGTTTCCTGTGTGTCCCCTATTGCCATGTCGAAGGGTCCCGATGAAATGATATAGCGCTTGTCACCTGGGCCGTCCCAAAGTCCGTCTCGCCATCCAGTCATTGCTACCGGATCGCCGCTCAACCAAAAGAGCGTGGGCTGGCCTGTAACAGGATTCACAATGGGAGGTGGGTCCGGTGGACCCTGAGGCGTCGGAGGTAGCCCTCTTAAGATCTGATACCATTGGACGCCACCATCGGAACTAAAAGGCGGTTCCTCTGCGAAGCTAACCGGTTCCAATTTGAGGAACGAACTGGCTTTCAGGTTTGTTGCGCTGGATACTTTCCGGAAGTCGAAAATTGCCGTGTCGGCCGGATTTCCAGTCATCACAACAGGGCCCTGAATAATATCATTCCCTATTGCAGGTGGGGACAACCCAAAGGTACTGTAGTCGGCGTCAACGGGAACAGCATTGTACTCGTATCCAAGCCCCCTTGCCGAATCACAGGCGGCGAAATCATTGGAAGCGGATCCAACGTCCGCATCAGCCCATTGACCGACATACATGTCTTCGATTCTCCCATCGGGTGATGTCGTTGCAGTCCCCTTGTAGATAAGTCGGAATCTCTTGAGGATCGTCTTCCCGAGTCCGTCAGTCCGATCATATCCCCAGATCGTTGTCTGTATTTCGATTCCGCTTTGTACATTCGTCCAAGGTTGGGCGGTAAGATCATTCGCCACGTACCAAATGATCTGATCGGCATTTGCCAGCCCCGGTTCGTCGGCCTCAGGGTAGAGGACTGGATCACTACCGTTCATTTCAGGTGAATAGATTCCATCAACATCCGAATCGTAGAATGGAGCTCCCTTGTGAGCGGGCCATTCAAGCCAATCTGTGATGTATTGATCAAGCACGAATTGAATCTGTTCGGGTGTAACATCTTCGGGTGGGACATTATGTACTTCCGCAGCATCAAGAGTAAGATCCGCAGTATTGTAATCCCTCCTCACCCTCCAGATGCGAACATCCGGCGCGTCCGGGTCTTCAGCTATACCTGTCCTGATTCCCTGAATCGCTCCCCGCTGAATGCCGGAGTTATAGCTTGTCCCATTTACGCGGATGGGCGGCATCAAACCATCCATAAAGAGGCCGCCCCACAGTAATCCGGCTGAGAACATCGAAGTAGCTGTCTGTCGTGGAAAGGTCAATCCGCTATTGCCCGTCGCGATATTCTGTTCCTGAATCCCGTCGGAGCTATACCAGGAGGAAACAGTGTTGGCATTCAACACTGTTTCGGTGGGGGAGCCCAAGGAAGGTGTGTGCTTGACAGGTTGTTCTTTGACCGAATGATCACCTTCACCAGAGAGACGAAACGTATAGACGACAACCAGGAGAATCGAGAGCGTGATGTTGAATAGTGATATTTTCATCGGGGGGCCTCCTGCCGGTATCACCCTGGGCATCGAACTTGCGGTTGATGGAAGGAGAGGGTGTCGCGGTCATAGTCCTTCCAAGAAGTACTCGCTTTATGCCTTCGCTTTTGCAATTTAGCCTATTGTCGTGGCAATATCAATTGAATGATCGCAGTATTTATCTCAAGGCTGGATCGAACCGGGCTTCCTTTGTACCGACTGCAAACGAACAATTCTGTGATCTCATAGCATCGACATTCATGTCGATACCCCAGATTTCAGATTACGGATTACGGATTTCAATGAGCGAGATGAATCTCGCCCTACACTACAAGCTGTGCAAGATTCAGACCCTTAGCACCCCACGAAACGCTCTGGCGGCATAATAAGAATCTGCACCGTTGTGAAATACGAAGACATGGTCGTAGCGACGATCGCAAAAGAGTGCGCCGCCGAGTTTTCTGATATCAGAAGGTGTTATCACCCAGCTCGATGTTGTCAGATCGAACTCTCCAAGTTTCTGCAGCTCCCGATATTGGTCTTCTGTTAGGAGTTCAATCCCCATGGCAGTTGCCATATCAAGAGCGCTATTTTTCGGTTTATGTTCTTTCCTTGACTCCAATGCTTCGCGGTCGTAACAAACACTTCTACGGCCTTTAGGAGTTTCTGCTGAACAATCGTAAAAAATGTATTCGCCCGTCTTTTTATCATGACCAATAACATCCGGTTCACCGCCAGTTCTTTCCATTTCATTGAGTGACCACAGTTTTTCTGTTTTTGCTTCCAGCTTTGCCTGTACCTTAGCCCACTCAAGGCCTTTATGGCGACTTACGTTCTTCTCAAAACGGGCTTTCAGTGTTTTGAGTAGTTCTTCGCGTTCTTTTGCTTTGAGGTCTTTTTTCATTCCTGTCTTCGCCTCTCTGTTCTGTTTATTTGCTCTTTGCTCTTTGCTCTTTGCTCTTTGCTCTTTGCTCTTTGCTCT
>DAIPLH010000033.1:0-1127 GCA_036769325.1 Bacteroidota bacterium | reverse complement strand
GTTTATTTGCTCTTTGCTCTTTGCTCTTTGCTCTTTGCTCTTTGCTCTTTGCTCTCCGCTCTTTGCTCTTTGCTCTCCGCTCTTTGCTCTCCGCTGCCTTCAAAACGCATAACCCATAATCATATAAATCCCCTGGTTGTTCTTCTTGCCCCCGGCATATTCAAGGTTAAGGACGATACGCTCAACTTCTTTCAGGATGAACTGGATCCCGCCGCCCCAGTTCGGATACATGTTCCCGCTGTCCGTCCCCTCCAACCCGCCGCCATAGAGGAACGCAACGCCGGCAAAAATCGTGGCCGTCCAGCGGTCGCCGAGGCGCAGACGCTCCTCTGCTTCGATTGACGACATGTACTTCCCGAGGTACTGGCCCCGTTTATATCCGCGGAGTTGCACGGGCGCGTACGCTGCAAACGGCGCGTCTACGGTCCACTGATTGAGCTGGCGCATCGCGAGGATATGTCTCTTTCCGTGCGACAGGAATCCACGGAATTCCACCCGGAAAACATCGAAGTTTTCCCCTCCTCCCAACCACTCGCGGTAAGCGATGTTGTTTGCATTGAGGAGCCAGCCGCGGTACGGTGAGTTCTCGTTGTCCCGCGAATCGTGGTAGGCGCTCACACCGAGGCCACCCGACTTGAACCCTGTGACACCGAGGGTTTCGAGAAAGAGGTCGTCGGTGTTTCCCTCACCGATCACGGCGTAGTTTGTGAAGAGGAACTGCGGACCGACGAACCAGTTGCCCGCGAAGCGGTAGAGGTAACGCGTGACCACCGCGCCGAGCATGTCGCTGGATTTGAGGGGGGCTCCGGTGCCGAGGAAGTCTTCGTAATCATTTTTGATGTTGCCGCCGACGAGGAGCGCCACAATCCGGTGATGGTCCTTCCCGAAGGAGGCTTTACCGAAGGCTGCCGCAATGACCGATTGGGTGGAGGTGTACGTCGCAGACACGCCGAAGGTCGAGACCTTCGACTGCTCATCGAAGTAGTGAAGATAGCCGCCGAGGGCACCGAGCGAGAAACCGAGCTTCGGGTTGATCTGCATCAATGGGACGATGAGCCATGGAGATTCATCTTCCTTCGAGTCGACCTGCGCGGTTGTATCGGGCTCCTGGGCGAAGGTCCGGGAAG
>DAIPLH010000032.1:0-14186 GCA_036769325.1 Bacteroidota bacterium | reverse complement strand
GCTTCGGCCCGACCCAGTTCGCCGAGCGCTGGAAGAGATGGACGCGGCCGGCCTCCATTGCCGGGCGAACCGCTCGGATCCATGCTCTTGCGAATCAGCCTTCCTGGAACAGGCGACCATGGAGGGCCGCTGCCGGTCGATGGCTTCGGTACTCAGTTGCAAACGAAGGCGGTCATCGGATCCATCCCCGAAGGCGACGTGCTCGTGAGCTGGACGGAGGAGCCGGGCGAATACCCGGATGGAACACCGTACAGTCTCAGAAGGCCATCCAACGTAGTCACAGGCTCCGTTCCCGGCGGAATTCTGGTTTCCGCGCGCGTTGCGCCCGCGGTCTTCGGGCTGGGGCTGCTCGAAGCCGTCGCGGAGGAAACCATCCTCATGAATGCCGACGAAGCCGATATGAACGGGGACGGAATCTCCGGAAAAGCAAACTACGCCTGGAATGCCGAATCCGGTCAAATGGAGGTGGGACGATTTGGATGGAAGGCGAGTACGCCGACTCTGCTTCAGCAGTCGGCCGGAGCATACAACGAAGACATGGGCGTCACAACTCCATACTTTCCGCTGGAACATTGCCATGGGAACACTGGTTGTGATACCCTCGCGAACGATCCTGAGGTGGACGACGAGATCCTTCAAACAGTCGGGTTCTACGTGCAGACGCTCGGCGTTCCTGCACGGCGAAACACTGACAACCCGTCTGTCATCCAGGGAAAGAAGATCTTCGCTGAAATAGGGTGTAACGGATGTCACCAGGCTCCACTTCGAACAGGATCGTTCCCCGTTGGGGAATTGTCAAACCAGACGATCTATCCCTACACCGACCTGTTGCTTCACGATATGGGACCTGACCTGGCAGACGGCAGGCCGGATTTCCTGGCCAATGGTTCGGAATGGCGCACGGCGCCTCTCTGGGGAATTGGATTAACGGAAGTGGTAAGCGGCCATACCTACTTTCTGCATGATGGTCGCGCACGAAGTATTGAGGAAGCCATCCTCTGGCATGGAGGCGAAGCGGGAAGTTCTAAGGAAAGGTTCAGAGTGTTAACCCGGGAGGACCGAAGCGCTCTCATGAATTTCCTCATGTCCCTGTAACAGATGCAGCTCAGAGCTCTTTCGCCAAAACCCGCTCAAACCGCTACAACAACGTACAGTCCGAATGAAACAACCGGGCTAACCATTGTCAGTAGGATGGCGACGACGTAGACCAGAACAGAAATGATCCCCTTCACTTCCCTTCCGACAGCGGTAGCGAGCGTTGAACCAGACCCATGAAGACGGATGAGTGTTCGTGTGAGAATGTAGTAGGAGCAACCCGCCAGCAGCAACACAACTCCATACACCGCAAGCGGCCACGGGGCAAAGCCGTTTTCGCCGATCCACGCGGTAGCAAAAGGGAGCAGAGACAACCAGAAGAGGAGATGCAGATTCGCCCAGAGCACCTTCCCGTTCACGTGTCGCGCAGCCTGGAACAGGTGATGATGATTGTTCCAGTAAATCCCAATGTGGACGAAGCTGAGTAGATAGCTCAGCAGGACCGGGAGCAACGGAAGAAGGGCTTCGGGTTCAACACTGTGCGGAGCCCTCAGCTCGAGAACCATGATCGTGATGATGATGGCCATGACGCCGTCGCTGAATGCCTCCATCCTTCCCTTACTCATCCTGCATCCACCCCGTCAACGCGAACCTCTGAATCCGTTTGCACAATGTTTTCTCACGCTCGTGATTGTTGATCCGTAGGACCGGGAGTTGAGAAGAGAAACCGTACTTCGTCGGTCACATCGGTAGGCTTTCCGGTCTTCACGTCCATCGGGCACCAGAGGGTCAGAGCACGGGCAAGAACGCGACGATCGGCTGCGCGGACCAGTTCGGTATGCCGTTCGAACGTTCGCCTGGTTGCATTACCCACCCATGTAAACGCCAAAATCTCATCGCCCAGATAGGCTGGGCGCTTGTAGTCGATCTCATGGCGAACCACGACCCAGAAGAGAGACTCCTGCGCCGCAGCCGGAGCAGCCGCACGCCAATGAGCAATCGCCACCTCCTGAACCCACCGAAGATAGACGATGTTGTTGACATGATCCTGCTCATCGATATCCGAAGGTTCGACGGTGATACGGATATGAAAGCGATCATCATCCATTGTTCAGCCCCGTCACTGGAAAATTCTCAGACACCCGGCCAGAGCCAGCCGAACGTTCCGGCGGTGACAAGGGCATAGATCAATCCGTCAAACATCGACTTCAATGTTGTGCTCCACTTGCGCTTGTACCAGATGGAATTCTGAAGCAGTGCGAGCGAGTATCCACCGAATGCCGTTGTGCAGACGATGCAGAAGACAGAGAGATAGGGTGCTCCCGGAGCAAGTGACTGGCCGGCGACAGATCCCGCAAGGATGCCTGCAAGAACGCAATACAGAAACCATTGAACCAGACTGCTGCCCATTGCGGGAGCGGCTGGTTTCCACATTGTGAGCATACCAATCGGACCTTTTTTGCACTTCTCGATGTGGTCGGGATTTTTCATCGCTTCGGGACCTCCTCCATGCGGAAACACATAGTCCCCCTCGGGGATGTTGAACTTCCTGAGGGCCTCCAGAACCGCATCCTCTGAAGGCAACTTGCTGAAATCCGAACGATGAAACGGGAGAACCATGTGCAGGAGAAAGCTGACAAGAAACACGAACAACGCCGCGACCAGAATCGGCAACACGAGTGACGAGAGTTCAACCATGGGGGGCTCCTTTTAATAGATCCACAGGAAGGATTATAAACTAAGACACTGGTGAAAATATTCAGCTTATCCGGGGAATTAAGCTCCAACAGTACCTGTCTTGACTTTTCCAGCTCTCTTGTAATTGGCAAAAATCACTCCGCTTGGTGTAACAGTGCTCTCTATTAATGTAAATGCCACCGGAACCGCGCCACTGTCAAACAACTTTTTTCCCTTACCAAGAGTCACCGGGTGAATTTTTAGCCAGAGTTCATCCACTAAATCATTCTTGAGTAGCAGCTGAATGAGCTCACCACTGCCGTGAACTTGAATGTCAGACCCTTTTGAATTTTTGAGCTTTTTGATATCTGCCAGGCTTTTGAGGAAAACTGAGTTTTTCCAATCTGACTTTTTCATGGTCCTGGACATGACGTACTTTGTGCCGTCATTGATTCCTGGCCAAAAGTCTGCATGTTCTGGCCAGTAGGGGGCCCAAATTTCAAACGTTTTTCTGCCCAAAAGGTAATCTGCAGGTTTCAGCTGTTTTTCCAGGACCTTACCATAAACTTCATCACCATAAGGTGCAACCCAACCGCCATATTTGAAACCGCCTGATGCATCTTCCCCAGGTCCACCAGGTGCTTGCATTACTCCATCCAACGTAACCATTGATAAGACGATTATTTTTCTCATGTCCCGCCTCCTTCGTCCTTCCCCTGCTGCTTCCACATTCCGAGAACTCTGCCATCCGGATCCTGGAACAACGAGAGCTGGCCGACTCCCGGAACATCAACCTTGTCCACAACAATCTTTCCTCTTGCCCTCGTGATCCGGTCACTGTAGACATCAAGGTCATCAACGTCGATATACAGTGCGAGGTTGGAAGGCCAGGGCCCTTTCTGTGGAGTCATGATTCCCCCGTTGATCCCTCCTTTACCTCCCGTTTCAACAAGGTGATAATTCATCTCCGGGATATGCCGGATATCCCAATCAAACACCTTCTTATAGAAATCCGAGATGTTCTGCGGATTCTCAGACCAGAATTCCCAATGCACAACCGGACGGCCCATGATCGACTCCGGAAGAGATAGATGGTTCGATGTTTGCAGACATCGATGACGAAGGAAAAAGCCTGAGCAGTGGCTTGCCCACTGCTCGGAACAGCTCATCTTCTTGCTGTCATACCGGCTGCTTCACTACACGCAGATACGGCTTCACTGTCTTCCACCCCGCCGGGAAACTTTTCTCAGCTTCCTCATTCGTCACCGCCGGAACAATGATGACGTCTTCCCCGTTTTTCCAATTCACCGGAGTCGCGACCCTGTGCTTTGCGGTCAGTTGCATGGAATCCACAACACGCAGGATTTCGTCAAAGTTGCGGCCTGTGGTCATGGGATAGGTGAGCATCAGTTTGATCTTCTTGTCCGGCCCAACAATGAAGACTGAGCGAACAGTGGCATTCGTGGCAGCAGTTCGGCCTTCAAACGTGCCGCTCTCTTCTGCCGGGAGCATGTTGTACAGTTTCGATATTGCAAGATCGGTATCGGCAATCATCGGGTAGTTCACCGCATGTCCCTGGGTTTCTTCGATGTCTTTCGACCAGCCTTTGTGACTCTCCAGAGGGTCCACGCTCAGTCCGATCACTTTGCAGTTTCGCTTTGCAAACTCCGGGGCCAGACGCGCCATATATCCCAGTTCAGTTGTGCAAACCGGTGTGAAATCCTTCGGGTGAGAAAACAGAATCGCCCAACCGTTGCCGATCCAGTCATGGAATCGAATTGTTCCTTCTGTCGTTGCAGCGGTAAAGTCGGGCGCCGGGTCGTTGATGCGCAGTAACATGATTATCTCCTGTGATGTTGTGAAAGGGCAGTGTCTACGATGGGGTTGGTGAAAAGATGCTTGCGGGTGCCGGGCCGTTCCCGGCCATCACCATGATGTCCCGCTTCTGATAAACGTGATAACGAAAATAACGCCAAGCGTAAGAATGGCTACAACAATTGCTATTACGTGCTGTCGGGTCATTTCACCTTATACCTTGTGTATGATTGCTCCGATCCTCAATTGACAGGAGCAGAAATGGAATTGAAAAAATCAGATTTGCTGATGTCACATCATCCTGGTCATGCCTTGCCCAACTCTTCCTTGAGTTGATCGATCACTTTCACCGGAGTGGGATCCTCACCATGAAGAATCGCGAGATAGTAGCTTGTCCAGTCCCCAAGATAGATGAGGGAAAACATGCGTGCGAGCAGACCAGTACCCTCACTCCATGCTTCGGCAATGCTGGACGTTCGCTCTGAAATGATCGCCTTCGTCAGCTCCAACCTTTGCTGGATTCGCTTGTGGTCCCCACGGTCGCGCAGGAATATCACCTGGCCCTCTCTCACGGCCGCAGTCTGCGTATGCCAGCCGACGATCTCATTGTGATTCATCTCAGGAAGGACGTGGGCAGACATCAGGGCCTTGCCGTTCTCGGCCACCTGCCCCTTCCACCGCGTTGTCACCGATTGAAAATGTTCGCCTCCGGCATAGACAAAGCCAAACTTTCCATGCAGGAGTCCGGCAAGCTGGAGGGCACGATTGTTCACCGGATCCGGGATGCCGTATTCCTGTGCTTTCTTCTGCAGAACTTTCACCGTTTCCGCGATTTCACGTGCTTTGTTCCTGACGAACCCGAGTTTCGTCAACGCATGGAGAAGGGGGAAGAATGAGTAGCCAAGAGCTGCCCGCGGGGGAAAACCGCCGGGAATCGTAATCAGCATATGCCGCTTGGACCGGGCAAGTTTTTCGATCTTTCCTCCCGAGGTGATGCACAGAATCTTCGCCCGCCTCCGGATCGCATCCTTGTAGGCACTGGTTGTTTCTTCAGTGTTTCCTGAATAGCTCGACACAATGACGAGAGTGTCGCGCCCGACGAATGAGGGCAGGGTGTACTTACGATTGACGCTGAACGGCACTTTGAGTTCTTCGGACAAATAGTCTGCAAGCAGGTCGCCGCCGATCGCAGACCCACCCATTCCCGTGAGAACGATATTCCGGATGCCCGACAGTTTCCTGAACCTGAGCTCGTTGCCAATGGAGATCGCTTCCTCTAATTGTTCCGGAAAGCCCTTCAACAGCCGAAACATGTTTGACTTGTCAATGGAATACAACTCTTCAAATGTCATAGACATCCTCTCCTGAAAAGTACGGTCAAACTTGCAGCGGGATCTCTGGCAATCTCTTCTTCATGACGGAAACGAGGTACTCGTTCACTTCCGTGGCGCTTGTAAAGGAAAGCGCCTTCTTTGCAATGCGGCGCGCTTCGCTTGCTCTGACTGACCTGATAATCTTCTTGATTTCCGGAAGCATTGACGGAACGACACTCAATTCATCAATTCCCAGTCCCACCAGAAGGAGAGTCGCGAGCGGATCTGCCGCCATTTCACCGCACATGCCAACCCAGACATGCTTCTTGTGGCCGGCATCAATAACGCTCTTGACGAGTCGAAGGATGGCCGGATTGAACTGCTGGAACAGGGGCGCGACATAGCTGTTGTCACGATCGACGGCCATGACGTACTGGATGAGATCGTTTGTGCCGATGCTCAGGAAATCCACTTCGGCGGCAATCTCCTCCGCAAGAAGAGCCGCGGAGGGGACCTCGATCATTACGCCAATCTTGATGCGGGGATCAAATCTGATTCCGCGGGAACGGAGGTCTGCTTTTGCCTGCTTCACCAGCTCCTGGGCACGGCGGATCTCTTCGAGTGTGGCAACCATGGGGAACATGATCCTGATGTTTTTCATCGTGCTTGCGCGTAGAAGCGCGCGGAGATGGCTCAGAAAAATCTCCGGAGTGTCAAGCATCAGGCGGATTCCCCGCCATCCAAGGAAGGGATTATCCTCCTTGATTGAACCCGGCATCATCTTGTCCCCACCAACGTCAAAAGTCCGGAAAATCACATTTTCGGGGTACACACCTTCTGCCACATGTTTGTACAGTTCATATTGCTCTTCCTCGTCCGGATATTCCCCCCTTCCGATGAGTTGTCCTTCCGTCCGGAACAATCCGATTCCCGCCGACCCCTGAACACGTGCAAACTGCACTTCGTCCTGGAATTCGATATTTGAGGAAAGTTCAATATTCCGGTGGTCCAGTGTTTCCGCCGGAAGGTCGGCAAGGCCAACCAGCTGCTCTTCGAATGCCCTGAACCGTGAGCCCGTCTGCTCGAACCGATGGATTGTCTCCGCGGAAGGCCGGATGGCCACGCTGCCGGAGTAGCCATCGATAGCAATCATGTCACCGCTGACGAGGTGCTGCGTCACGTTTCGTAGACCAACGACTGCGGGGATCTTCAGCGACCGCGAGAGCAGCGCTGCGTGGGAGCTAATGCCTCCACGATCCGTCGCGTACCCGAGAACCTGATTTCTGCTGAACATGACTATGTCAGCCGGAGTCAGGGTCTCCGAAACGATAATTGATTCACCCTCCAGGCGCGAAAAGAGCTTCTGATCCCGGAGGTTTCTGATGATCCGGTTCATTACGTCTTCCACATCATGTGCACGCTCGATCATGTACTCATCGGATGACTCCAGCATCCGGCGGCGGTATTTCCCGATCTCGTCGTAGACAACATACTCAGCGTTCTTTTTTTCCCGGAGGATCCTCTTCTCCACCGCCTCCATCAGGACGAGGTCATTCAGAATCATGATCTGCGCCTCGAAAATCTTCGCATTCCCTGCTCCAAGTTTCTGCTCGGCGAACGCGTGGATTTTCTGCAGCTCTTTCTCCGAACGGAGGACAGCGATGCGAAGCCGTTCTATTTCCGCTTCAACATCGGAGGCATCAATGTCTTTCTTTTCGACCACAGGGACTTCCTTGCTGTACAGATATGCCACTCCGACAGCAATCCCTGGAGCGGCTGCAATACCCTTGAGGAGAATCTCCATCCCGTCAGGTGCCGGATGTGATACTGTCTCACTCATCGAACCCACGCTGAAACAGATCAAGGATTGCTGATGACGCTTCCTGTTCATCCTCCCCTTCAAACCGGAGGACGAGCGTGGATCCCTGTTCGGCTGCGAGTGTCATAACACCGATAATGCTCTTCCCATTGATCACAAATCCGTCCTTCACGATGAAAAACTCCGACTTGAAGCGTGAAGCCACTTTGACGAGTGTCGCCGCCGGACGCGTGTGCAATCCCGAGCGGTTTGTGATGGTAACCTCCTGCTCAATCATTGATGCTCATCAACAATCTCCAATGGTCCGTTCTGCGAGAGGCGCACTAGAATCGCCTGGATGCGAGTGCGTCTGCTATCCATTCAAGCATGGTTCTTCCCCGGTTCACAGACAAGCTCTTCAGTGCGTGCTTCGCACGGCGGGTCTCATACTGGATCCTGACCTCCGCGGCCCGCGTCGAGCCGACATCCTGATAGATGCGGGTGACAGCTCTCACCGTATCGCGGGTCCCGGACTCTCCTTTCAGAATTCCTGATAGAAGGGACCGATCACTTCCTTTCGCGCCCCGGGCTGCATGAAGCAAAAGGAATGTTTTCTTCCCCTCAACAATATCTCCGCCGACAATCTTGCCAAATGTCTGCTCTTCTGCAACCACATCGAGGAGGTCGTCCTGAATCTGGAAGGCCCGACCGAGATGGTGCCCGTACCGCGCGAGGGCACTCACCTGCGATGTTGAACCTCCCGCTATCAACCCGCCGATCGTCGCCGACAGAGCGAACAATGCGGCCGTCTTCTTCTCAATCATTCTGAAATAGGCCGCAAGAGAGACGTTGGGCTTCTTTTCGAAGTCAAGATCAACGGACTGACCTTCGCAAACATCGAGCAGGGCTCTGGTAAACAGACCTGTTATCGCGCTGAGGTTTCCTTTCCGTGTCCTGAGCAATGACTGGTATGCGAGTCCAAGCAGGACATCGCCTGCCAGGATGCCATGACTGACGTCCCACTGTGTGTGGACCGTGGGCCTGCCACGACGCGTCGGGGCGTTGTCCATGATATCGTCGTGCACGAGGGTAAAGCTGTGGAGCAACTCGACCGCGATGGAAGCAGCGAAGGCGTCTCTCCTTTTCCCTCCAACTCCCTCGGCGGCAAGGAGGACCATTGCAGGCCTGACGCGCTTCCCTCCGGCAGTGAGGACGTGTCGGAGAGCCGAACGAATCCGAATCGGCCTGGACCCGGCAGCGGCGTCCATGAGCCCCCGGTTGATTGACCGTCTCAGGAGAGAATAATATCCGGCCGGATCCCTCATCCTCATGGGCGTGAATACGTTGCCATCGGTGCATGGCGAAGGTCATCGAGCGTCCGCGACCCGGTGAGAAACATGGCGCTCCTCAGATCTTCCTCCCATGAGGCAATCATCTTTTTCAGCCCCTTCTGGCCGGACCGATGCAGTTCAATCAGGAATACGCGCGCCGATGCCACGAGGTCCGAACCAAGGGCCACACACTTCGCTGCATCAAGTCCGTTCGAAACGCCTCCCGAGGCAATTAACGTGAAGGGCGTCCCTGATCCCTTGAGGGCCGCAAGATCTTTCAATGCCACCGACAATGGAATCCCCCAATCCCAGAACAAGGAGGACAGTCGCTCCTCTTTGCGCCGCATAATCTCAATACCGGCCCAGCTGGTGCCGCCGGCTCCGGCGACATCAATGAAGCGGACGCCCACGTCCAGGAGTCTTGTTGCGACGGACGGTGATATCCCGGCTCCGATTTCCTTCACGATCACTGGAACAGGGAGAGAGCGGACGAGGCGCTCGATACCCGCAAGGACGCCCCGGAACGACGGTGTTCCCTCAGGTTGCAGGAGTTCCTGCAGAGGGTTCAGGTGGACGGCAAGCGCGTCGGCCCGAATCAGGTCGACAAGCATCAGTGCCTTATCGACTTGAAGGTTGACCACTTCGGCGGCTCCAATGTTTCCAATCACGGGAATCGAGGGTGCTCGTTCCCTCACCACACTGAACGTTCTGTGGAATTTCCGGTTCTCAAGGGCCTGGCGTTGAGAGCCAACTCCGAGGGCAATGTTCATTTCCTCGCAGACTGCCGCGAGGGCGCTGTTAATCTCCAACGCCTCCTTATAACCACCCGTCATACACGATATCATGAAGGGGAGCCTGAGTTTCTTTCCGAGAAAAGAGGTAGTGGTATCAACCTCGGAAAGGTTCAACTCCGGCAGTGCATTGTGAACAAAGTCCAATAGCTCCAGGCCGGTGGTCTTCGTGCGGAAGCGGACGTCACGACGAACGGTGAGATCGACATGCTGCTTTTTCCGCGACGGCGTGGATCGCGGGGTCCTGTTTCCGGGCATGCTGTGTGCGAATGGGGAAATAAAGAGGAATTGACGCGATTATGGTAGCGAATTGAGCCCAGAGAAGCAACCAATAGACATAAATCCGAAGAGCGAATATCGCCCCTCCTCGGCCGAGGCGGGAAAATCCGAAGCACAAATATCGCCCGCCCTCGGCCGAGCTCGGGCGAGGCCGGGGAAATCCGAAGGAAATCCAAAATCCGAATGTTCGAATGTCCAAACCCGTGCCAACGAAAGCTTTACAGCGCCAACCGTTTTGGACCTTCGTGCTTCGAACATTCGTGCTTCCTTAGGATTTCGATATTGGGATTTCATTCTCAGTCTTCTCTTTCTGACTTCTACTGTCTTACAAAGATAAACCCATGATTCTCAAACATCGGGAGGTCTGAGAATTGTCCATAGTTTGCAAAAAACACTTCAGTGAAATCCAGCTTCTGCATATGTGCCCGAAGGTCTCGATCCGTTATTCCCCACTGGAAAAAGTGGTGAATGTCGCGCCATGGTTTTCCGTACACAGGATGAATCTCTGCTGCGTGGGCGTACATGTGTTCATACAAGGCATCACGTCCGCGTGGTGCAAGCCGTTTGTATTCCTCCAAAGGGAGGTCAGTAAGCCGAAGAGTCTCCCCCCCTCCAAGAAATTGCTGATTGAAAATAACAAGGCAGGAACAAAGGGGAGCATAGCGTCTGAGCACTTCATCCCACGATGGGTTCGCCTGGTGCAGAAGGACATCGAAGAGGTAGACAATGTCGACTCTTCCGATCCGAACCAGTGTACTCGCTGCTGTGAAATCACCCTGGATGATCTCCAGCTGGTCGAGCCGGGAGAGCTTCTCCTTCAACCCCGGAGGGAAGTCCGTATCCACCAACACCCCTCGTTCCGGCTTGTGCTTCCTGAGGGTATACCGTGAATATGCGGCATTTACCTTCCACACACCTCCCAGATCGGAAAAGGAGTTTGCACGGGGGCGGACAGTTGCAAACGCCCTGTCAACAAGACGGAGCTTGTCGGCATCCACATAGGGATTGTACCCCATGAGAAGCGCCGGGCTGTTCTTCAGGAATTTTCGAATCTTGCGGGTGAACATAGCGCAGGCTGAATCAATGAAGATGATTCCGAAGAAGCAAGGAACGGTTTTTGCCGGTGTGGCAAGTCATTTACCACGAAAACACCAAGACACAAAGGGATACAGAAAAATCCATCTCCTCTTCGTGTCTTTGTGCCTTTGTGGTAAGTCTTCCTTTTGCTTCTCTCCTCAATGTTCCCTATCTTGCGTCCGTTCTTCTAACAATTTTCCTTCATTTATCTTCGATATCACCTCGATGCGGGCAATAATTCCGGTAGCCGGGATTGGGAGCAGGCTTCGTCCACACACGTACACGCTTCCGAAGGTTTTGTTGAGCGTTGCCGGGAAGCCAATCATTGCCCATATCATGGACAAGATTATCAAAGAGGGGATTACAGCGGCAACCATCGTTGTCGGCCACATGGGAGAGATGATCCGCACCTATCTCTCCACCACCTACCCCGATTTTCCCATTGACTATGTTGAACAGGAAGAGCATCTCGGGCTCGGCCATGCCATTTACCTTTCGAGCCATACAATCACCGGTGAGCCAATCCTGATCATTCTGGGTGACACGATTTTTGATGTTGACCTGAAACCGGTGCTCAAAGGGGATTGTTCGGCCCTTGGTGTGAAGGAGGTTGAAGACCCCCGACGGTTTGGAGTTGCAGAGATAGTCGACGGCTACATCGTCCGGCTTGTCGAAAAACCGGAGAACCCGGTCAGCCGGCTCGCAGTCGTCGGGCTCTACTACATCAGAAATACGGCACTACTGGTAAGCACTCTCCGCGAGGTTGTGGACAAGAATATCCGTACCAAGAATGAGTACCAACTGACCGATGCGCTGCAGCTGATGATTGAGCGCGGCGAGAAGATGAAGCCATTCAATGTTGAGGGTTGGTACGATTGCGGTAAGCCGGAGACCTTGCTTTCAACAAACCGCGCACTGCTCGACCGGCAACCTCCGACCCGAAGTATACCGGGCGTCGTGCTCGTCGATCCGGTATTTGTCTCGCCAACCGCAAAGCTGACGAATTGCGTCATCGGCCCTTATACGACCGTCGGAAACGAAGCTGTTATCAATGAATCTGTTGTGCGTAACTCGATTATCAGTGAATCTGCCAGAGTTTACCGGGCGTTACTTGACAATTCCATTGTTGGCAACGGCTCGGTGGTCAAAGGCAGCTATAAGCGGATCAACGTTGGAGGCTCTTCGGAGATCGACTTCTACTGAGCGGATCATAGACAGTTTGATCCCGCATCCCGCCGATCGCTGTACCTCTCTCTTGCTTGAAGGATAGACTACCATGTCATACTTTTTCACATCGGAATCAGTCTCCGAGGGGCATCCCGATAAAATCTGTGACCAGATTTCGGATGCAGTTCTTGACTCAATTCTGGAGCAGGACAAGAATGCGCGCGTAGCCTGCGAGACACTCGTGACCACCGGGCTTGTGTTTCTGGCCGGCGAGATTACTACGAATGCGTACATAGAAATCCCGGACCTTGCACGTGAGGTCATCAGGGACATCGGCTATACCCATGCTGATTACCGATTCGATGCGGATTCCTGCTCGGTCATCTCAACAATCCACAGTCAGTCCCCCGATATCTCGCGGGGAGTTGACAAAGGAGGCGCCGGTGACCAGGGCATGATGTTCGGCTATGCTACAATCGAGACACCCGAGT
The DNA here is from genome assembly GCA_036769325.1 of Bacteroidota bacterium. Taxonomy (GTDB): domain Bacteria; phylum Bacteroidota; class Ignavibacteria; order UBA10030; family UBA6906; genus DAIPLH01. The sequence continues at coordinate 1,412 of DAIPLH010000032.1, read as the reverse complement.
ACATGCCGATGCCGATTCTGTATGCCCACAGGCTCGTGAAACGGCTGGCCGACATGCGGCGAAAAAAGAATACTCCGATGTCGTACCTTCGTCCCGATGCGAAATCACAGGTTACCATCGAGTACGAGGGTCGAAAGCCGGTGAGGGTGGATTCGATTGTCATCTCCACCCAGCACGATCCCGGCGCAAAGCAGACCCAGATCCGTAAGGACGTCATCGATCACGTCATCACGAATGTCATTCCTGCAAACCTGCTCGACAAGAAGACGACCATTCATGTCAACCCCACCGGGCGGTTTGAAATCGGCGGACCTCACGGGGACAGTGGACTGACAGGACGCAAAATCATTGTCGACACCTACGGAGGCCGCGCTCCGCACGGCGGCGGCGCATTCTCCGGGAAGGATCCGTCAAAGGTCGACCGTAGCGCCGCATATGCTGCAAGGCATGCTGCAAAAAACATTGTTGCCTCAGGAATCGCCGACGAGTGTCTCCTCCAGGTTGCTTACGCTATCGGCGTCGTTGATCCCGTTTCAATCCATATCGACACCTTCGGAACGGGACGCATCCCCGATTCCGAAATCATCAGAATTGTCAGAAAAGAAATTGATATGACTCCCCGGGGGATCATCCGCCGACTTGATCTTTTACGACCAATCTACCGGAAGACGGCAGCCTATGGACATTTTGGCCGGAACTCCAAAGAGTTCACCTGGGAGAAACTGGACCTCGTCGACACCCTGCACAAGGCGCTGAAGAAATAAAGAGATGTGCCGTACAGATGGACTAAACGGTCCATTGGACGCAATACACAGAAAAGACTAACCGGAACCGAAAACGCTATGGACGCAAAAGCAGGAGTTTATAAAGTAGCTGACCTCAAGAGTGCCGCCGAAGGGCAACGCCTGATCGAGTGGGCTGAATCGCGCATGCCTGTCCTGATGACATTGCGCGAGACCTACAGAAAGACAAAGCCGCTCAAGGGATATCGGATTGCCGGATGCCTCCACGTCACAAAGGAAACCGCAGTACTTGTGCGGGCGTTTGTGGACGCGGGAGCCGAGGTGAGCTGGTCTGGCTGCAATCCGCTCTCCACCAACGACGCCGTCGCCGCTGCCCTGGCGAAAGATGGGATCTCGATTTTTGCGTGGCACGGGATGAATGTGAAGGAGTTTTACTGGTGTATCGAACAGACCCTGAAACTTCATCCGAACCTTACTCTCGATGACGGCGCCGATCTGATTTTCACCATCCACAACGACCATCCTGATTTCGCGCGGAAGTATGTCATCGGCGGAACAGAGGAAACCACAACCGGCGTGCATCGTTTGCGGGCAATGGCTGCCGCCGGCAAGCTCCTGTATCCGGTTGTGGCCGTCAATGACGCCGAGACAAAATGGGATTTTGACAAT
>DAIPLH010000324.1:0-3954 GCA_036769325.1 Bacteroidota bacterium | reverse complement strand
GCAGTTCAGCGAAGAGTGGGGCGTGAAGACGATCCAGCTCGATTATCTGCAGCCCGCGTGACACCGCGCGCCTGCTGCGCAAGCGGCGTTCCGGGGCGAATTACGAAGCGAGATCGACGAGGTGTGAAGGCGCGGTCACGCCGCGTCCTTCTTCGCCTTCGTCTTCTTCTCTTTTTTCTCGGGCTTGGTCGGCTTGGTGTCCGACGAGTCGCTCGAGGTCGAGCTCGACTCGGACGAGGACGAGCTCTCCGACGGAGCGCTGCTCGAGCCCTCCGAGGAGGACGACGTCTTCGGGGTCGCGGGCTTGTGATACACTTCTTCCGGGCGCCCCATTTGCTCAATTTTCCCCTGGTTCATCACGACAACATAATCGGCTACTTCCATGGCTTCTTCCTGGTCGTGAGTGACGAAGATGCTGGTAATGTGAATTTCGTCGTGCAATCGCCGCAGCCATCGGCGCAGTTCCTGCCGGACCTTTGCATCGAGTGCTCCGAACGGCTCGTCCAGTAACAGAATCCTCGGTTCTACTGCCAGCGCTCTCGCAAGGGCAATCCGCTGGCGTTGTCCACCCGAAAGCTGTGAGGGATAGCGATCAGCGACCCAATCCAACTGAACCATCTTCAGAAGCTTATGCACCTTTTCCTTAATCTCTCCCTTTGAAGGGCGTGACCGGCGCGGCCGGATGGTCAATCCGAAGGCAACGTTCTCATACACGCTCATGTGACGGAACAGCGCGTAGTGCTGGAAGACAAATCCCACGTGACGATCCTGGACCCTCTGGCTCACAGTGTCCGAACCATCGAAGAGAATAGCTCCGCTATCGGGAACTTCAAGTCCGGCAATGATTCTGAGAAGGGTAGTCTTTCCGCAGCCTGATGGACCGAGCAAGGCAACCAGTTCGCCGGTCGGCAAATCCAGGCTGATATCCCGCAGGGCTGAAAAAGAGCCGAATGTTTTCGAGAGGTTCCGAATCTCAATGCTCATCGTGAATCACTCTTCCTTTCCCTTGACGGCGGTTGATTCCTGTTTTCCCTTCCATTCAACAATGCTCTTCGCTGCGAGGGTGACAAGAGCAAGCAGAGCCAGAAGAGATGCGACGGCGAAGGCAGCTGCGAAGTTATATTCGTTGTAAAGAATCTCGACATGAAGAGGCATCGTATTGGTCAGTCCCCTGATATGTCCTGAAACCACCGAAACAGCCCCGAACTCCCCCATTGCCCGGGCGCTGCAGAGGATCACGCCATACAGAAGTCCCCATTTGATTCCGGGGAGTGTGATTCGGAAGAAAGTCTGCCACCCGTTGGCGCCCAGAACAAGAGCCGCTTCCTCTTCATCCGTTCCCTGCGACTGCATCAGTGGAATGAGCTCACGTGCAACGAACGGAAACGTGACAAACACGGTAGCGAGGACAATCCCGGGTTGGGCGAAGATGATCCGGATGTCATGTTCTGCAAGCCAGGGCCCGAGAACTCCCTGGGCGCCGAAGAGGAGAACGAAGATCAGTCCCGAGACGACAGGCGAAACTGCGAAGGGCATGTCGATCAGCGTGATCAGGACGTTCTTCCCGACGAATTCGAACTTTGCAATAGCCCATGCGGCAAGAACACCGAACGTCAGGTTGAGCGTGACAGCAATTGCCGCTGTGGAGAGGGTGAGCCGGATGGCTTCAGCCGCATCATGTTCGGTGACGGCGGCAAGGTATGTTTCCCAACCGTTGCGCAAGGCATAGACGAACACAGCTATGAGCGGCACAAAGAGGAAGAGAACCAAAAACCCGAGGGCCAGGACCAACAATACACGGCGGACGACCGGCGACTCTGATGTCGGGCGCGGTACTATACGGAATGCAACGGTTTGGTTCATCAGAGTCTCCTCATACTGAAGCTGATTGTCGGCTCCGTGTCCACCACTGGAGCAGATTGATTGCGAGCAGGAGAATGAACGAGAAAACGAGCATTGCGACGCCGATCGCGGTGGCTCCTGCGACGTCGTACTGCTCCAGTTTTGTAATGATCAGCAGCGGGGTGATCTCGGTATGCATCGGCATGTTTCCTGCGATGAAAACCACTGATCCGTACTCGCCCAGACCGCGTGCAAAGGCGAGGGCGAAACCTGTCATCAATGATGGAAGGATGGCTGGAAGGATTACCCTGAAGAATGTTTGCAGTCGCTTTGCTCCAAGGCTTGCTGCCGCCTCCTCGAACTCCGGGTCGAGATCCTCCAGGACAGGCTGAACGGTCCGAACCACAAACGGGAGGCCGATGAATGTCAATGCGATGGTGATTCCGAACGGTGAAAAGGCTGATTGGATTCCGGCAGCATAGAGGAACTGTCCGATCCAGCCGTTTTCGGAATACAGTGTCGTGAGCGTTATTCCCGCAACGGCCGTGGGAAGCGCAAACGGCAGGTCCACGAAGGCATCCACAATCCTTCTGCCCGGGAAGTTGTAACGAACCAGCACCCAGGCAGTGAGGAGGCCGAAGATGACATTGATGATTGCCGCGACCAGCGATGCGCCAAAAGTCAGCCGGTACGAAGCGAGAACCCGGGGAGAGGTGACAATCGACCAGAACTGGTCCCATGTGAGCTCTGTCGATTTGAGGAGCATGACACCGAGCGGGATCAGGACAATCAGGCTGAGGTACAACACAGTGTACCCGAGGGTGAACCCGAATCCCGGAAGTATGCTTCGTTCCTTGAGTATAATACTCACTGTCGTTCTCCTGCGTACCGTCGCGCGTGGAAGAGATGTTTAGTACGGCTGATAGATCTTGTCAAACATCCCGCCATCGTCGAAATGAGTCTTCTGAGCTTTGTTCCAGCCACCGAACAACTCGTCGATGGTAAACAACTTGATTTCCGGGAACTGACCTGAGAACTTTTTGGCAATGATCTCATCGGACGGTCTGTAATAATGCTTTGCAGCAATTTCCTGACCTTCGTCGGAGTAGAGGTATTTCAGGTACGCTTCAGCAACAGCACGAGTCCCGCGCTTGTCGGCCACCTTGTCCACAAGCGTCACGGGTGGTTCGGCAAGGATGCTCATCGTGGGTACCACCATCTCGAACTTTCCTTTTCCGAGTTCACGGGATGCGAGCAGAACTTCGTTCTCCCAGTTGATGAGGACATCGCCGATTCCTCTTTCAATGAATGCGCGAACCCCCACGCGGCCAGGTAGTTCCAACGCGCCGCTCCTGATGTCTTGGGATTTGGTGTGATGACCGAAACTCCTGGCTTTATGAGGTCATCCCAATCTTTGATCTTCTTTGGATTTCCCTTGCGGACAAGGAACACGAGGGTAGAAGTATATGGGGAACTGTTATTGGGGAGTCGCTTTTGCCAGTCCTTTGGAATGAGTTTCCCTCTCTCGGCCAGAGCGTCCACATCATAGGCGAGGGCGAGAGTCACGACGTCGGCTTCCAGTCCGTCGATGACTGCCCTGGCCTGTTTCCCGGAGCCGCCGTGTGACTGGTTCACTGTGACAATCTGACCTGTCTTGCTTTTCCAGTGTTTTGCAAATGCTGCATTGAATTCCTGGTAGAGCTCGCGTGTAGGGTCATAGGAAACATTGAGTAGTGAGACTTCCGGCTGAGCCTGAGCCGTTCCAGCCAAAGCAACGATCGACAGGACAACGAGCAGGATGATTGTTCGCGTGGAGGCTGACATTGACGACTCCTTTAATGGAATAGTGTTGGTGATCGGATTCATGGGGATCAAATGTAGATCGAGACGCGCATGAAGATGGCCTTTTCCACGCTCCGGTCTCCGGTGGTGGCGCCTCCCTTGAAACGGGTCTGATCATAGTTGATTCCGACTCTAAGACTCTTGTTCAGATACCAGTTTAGCCCTACTGTTGTCGCCGTTTCTTCGGTGACAGAGCTTGTCGGGCTTGCAAACGTCGGAAAAGCATCGTCATCCACGTCAAGTGCATGGAAGCGCAGTGCGATCTCAAAG
>DAIPLH010000323.1:0-3965 GCA_036769325.1 Bacteroidota bacterium | reverse complement strand
AGTGACCAATCTTGTCGACCCCGAGACTGTAGTCGAGATCTTCCTGGAAGTGAAACGAAGTCTGGTTATCCTTCCACCACCCATTCTGCTGATAGAAATGGACGGCCACCATGGTTGCCGCAACAGTACCTCCCACGATGGCGAGACGAAGCGGGTCAGCAGGACCGTCAGATCGATTCCCATTCAGCGTGTCTAATTGAGCCTGGACAGGGTTGGTTCCAAGAACAGCCACGATGAGACCTGCGGCGATCATTCCTGGAAAACGTTTCACTCAACTCTCTCCTGCAGTTTCATCCGAAAGTAGTCGATGGTTTTTTTCAGTCCCTCATTCCTGGAAATGACTGGTTTCCATTTGAGGTTTTCGCGTGCAATCGAAGTGTCGGGCTGTCGCACCTTTGGATCGTCCTCAGGCAATTCCTTGAAGACGAGTTTACTCTTGCTTCCTGTCAGCGTCATGATTTCTTTGGCGAGGTCCACAACGGTGATCTCTTCCTGGTTGCCAACGTTAACCGGATTGATCAGATCGGAGAACAGCAATGCCTCGATGCCGTTAATCATATCATCAACATAGCAAATGCTTCTGGTCTGAGCTCCTTTGCCAAACACAGTGACATCTTCACCGAGGAGAGCCTGGGAGATGAAAGCCGGGATTGCCCTCCCGTCGTTCACCCTCATGCGTGGACCGTACGTGTTGAAAATCCTGACGATCCTCGTGTCAACGCCATGATGCCGGTGATACGCCATCGTCATGGCTTCAGCAAAGCGTTTCGCCTCATCGTACACTCCGCGAAGTCCCACGGGGTTCACATTCCCCCAGTACCACTCGGGTTGCGGATGAATCTGAGGATCGCCATAGACTTCGGAAGTTGAGGCAAGGAGGAATCGCGCCTTTTTCTCTTTGGCAAGGCCCAGTGCCTTGTGAGTACCGAGAGAACCAACCTTGAGCGTCTGTATTGGCAGGCGAAGATAGTCGATCGGACTCGCAGGGGAGGCAAAGTGGAGGATGAAGTCGACGGGGCCGTCGACATAGATATATTCTGTCACGTCATGGTGGACGAAACGGAAGTTCGGGTTCCCGAGCAGATGGCTGATATTTGCCGTATCGCCCGTGATCAGGTTGTCAAGGGCGACGACACTGATCCCGCGTTGCAGGAGACGGTCGCACAGATGTGATCCAAGAAAGCCGGCTCCACCTGTGACAACGGCACGTCGTTCGGCATCAACTGCCTGCACGGTTTCTCCCGATGCCGTAATAGACGAATCCCTTCTCGGCGAGCCGGGCTGGATCGTAAATATTCCGGCCATCAAAAAGCACAGGCGTCTTCATCAGCGTTCGCATTCTGTCAAAATCAGGCCGCCTGAACTCGTTCCACTCAGTTGCAACAACAAGGGCATCGGCCCCCGTTACAGCTTCATAGTTGTTGTCGAAGAATGTCACCGTGGTCCCAAGCCGTTTCTTTCCCTCTTCCATGCCCACCGGATCGTGAGCATGAATCCGTGCTCCCGCGGCCAGCAGGCGTTCGATGATGGTCAGCGCGGGAGCCTCCCGCATGTCATCGGTGTTTGGCTTGAAGGAAAGACCCCAGATGGTGATTGTTTTGCCCTTCACGTTGCCATTGAAGTGCGTCACAATTTTTTCAACAAACCGCTCCCGCTGGCTCTTGTTGACCTCGTCAACCGATGCCAGGACCTTGAAGGAATAGCCGTTACTGGCAGAAGTATTCAAAAGAGCGCGGACATCCTTGGGAAAACAGGATCCGCCATATCCAATTCCCGCAAAGAGGAACTGCGGCCCAATCCGCGGATCAGACCCCATTCCCTTTCTCACTGAATCAATATCTGCCCCTACCTTTTCGCAGACATTCGCCAATTCATTCATAAAGCTGATTTTCGTCGCAAGGAAAGCATTCGAAGCATATTTGGTTACCTCTGCGCTTCGCTCATCCATCAGGATGACAGGGTTTCCCGTTCTGATAAAGGGGGCACTGATGTCCTGCATGAGCGCAAGAGCGCGAGGGCTTCTGGTACCAATGACTACCCGGTCAGGCTTCATGAAATCGTTGACGGCAGCGCCCTCCTTCAGGAACTCCGGGTTGGAAACCACATCAAATTCGTGGGTTGTCTCGACCGCGATCAGAGCGCGGACCCGTTCTGCGGTTCCGACAGGAACGGTACTCTTGTTCACAATCACTTTGTAGCCGTCCATGACCCGGCCAATATTTTTCGCCACATCAAGGACGTGCTGAAGATCTGCTGATCCGTCCTCTGCCGGTGGCGTGGGAAGGGCGAGGAAGATTACCTCCGAGTTCTTTACGGCATAGGGGAGGTCCGTGGTGAATTGAAGCCTTTGTTCATGCAGGTTCTTGCGAAGAAGGTCGGTCAGACCTGGTTCATAAATCGGAGAAATACCCTTCTTGAGGAGCTCAAGCTTTCGCTCGTCGACATCAACACAAATGACGTCGTTCCCGGTCTCGGCCAAACAGGTTCCTACCACCAGGCCAACGTAGCCCGTGCCAATAACACTGAGTTTCAAAGGGTTTTCCCCTGGTTTGTGACAAAACGATTGGGGTTAGTGTACAAAAAACGGACGGAGATTCAAAACAGATGATCGGTATTGTCCTGAGGACAATACCCACAGGGTCAGTATGCTCCCTTAGCGAAGAGAACGGCGGGGATAGTGCGCAGCAAGATTTCCAGATCGAAGAGGTGCGTATGGTTCTCGATGTAATAGACATCGAGGAGCACCATTTCCCTGAATCCGAGGTCGCTCCGTCCCGAGACTTGCCAGAGTCCAGTCAGTCCGGGTTTCATTGCGGAGCGGTGGCGGTGCAGCCGATGAATTGAATCCTCATCGGAAAGCCGGTCAAAGTCCTCTACGGGAAGCGGTCGGGGTCCAACGAGACTCATCTCCCCTCTAAAGATATTGATCAATTGCGGTAGCTCGTCAATGCTATATCGACGAATGAATCGGCCGACTCTGGTTACGCGCGGATCTTTTTTCACCTTGAACAAGGCTCCGCTCGACTCATTCTTCAATCTCCCCTTTCCCCCATCGGCCTCCTCCTGCATGCTCCTGAATTTGTAGATATCGAAAGCAGGGTCCGTCCCGGAGAGGCAACGCCGTTGCTTGAAGAGGACTGGTCCGGGTGATTCGATCTTTGTGACAATGGCGACAAGCACAAGAAGTGGAGAGAGAAAAACTGTCAGCGCAAGCGCTCCCGCCAGGTCAACGGTCCGCTTGAAAACCATCCTGCTCCGGGGAAAACCATGATTGGCTGCAAGCACAAGGGGAATGCCCATAAGGTCGTCAATCATCGTTCGGGTGAAGAGGATGTCGATCTCCGGGGGAATGACTCTCACATGAACTCCATGAGACCTGCTCAGGCGTTCAAAATACTCCCGCGAACCGTTCATCGAAGGAGAAGAGATGAGAACAAGATCGATTTTCTCTTTTTCAATCCGGCTCTCCAATCCCGGAGAATCCAAAGAATCATCTCCCCCCGAAAGCTTTCCGGGATTGATTGTTCCGATGAGCTCATATCCCGGGAGTCTGCTCAGCCAGGAAACAATTCTTTCCAGGAGGGCTCCTTCTCCAACAACCAGGATCCGTGACGCCCCCAAATCGCCCGGCCTCATCTGCATGATGCTGAACCAAAGGAGCGAGCGAAGCAGAACGAAGAAAATCGGAAGCAGGAGAAAGAACACGATGATTGTTTCAGACACGTGCAGGCCATCGTGGACAACCATGACGATCGCTGAGGTCATCGCAAGCCCATAGCCGTAGGACCGGAGCGCGATATGGTTTTGCTTGAGCGGAGAAACCTGTCGGAAAGACCGGTAGGAGCCGAGCGAAGTCTGGAGCCCGAGGAAGACAATGATCGAAACCAGGAGCCAACCCGAGTCTGGAGCTGGTAACTCGCTCACACGGCTGCTGCAAAGGAATGCAGAGAAAGCAAAACTTCCGG
>DAIPLH010000031.1:5233-14263 GCA_036769325.1 Bacteroidota bacterium | reverse complement strand
CGAAACCGTAGTCAGGATCTTATGGGCATTCACCGGATCGATATTGGTCGGAACACTCGTAAGCACCGCCGTGCTGACAGGAATCATTGTCCGGCCCGTAGACGACATTCGCGACATATTTATTTTCAACATCTCCCATATCCGATTTGCTTTGTTTACCTGCCTGGCGATTTTTTTCCTGGCGTACCAGGCGGCAGGCGAGGCGGCGGTTTCCCGGACAGTGTCAAGTTTTCCTGCGAGGTTGTCAACATACTCGCCGGCGGTGTCTTTGAGGGCGCCCATATAACGGGAGCCTTCCTTCGACAATTTTTTCCTGGTGGCTGAGCCTTTGTCAGGAGCAAACAGTACTCCGAGAGCAGCTCCCGCTGCCATGCCAATCAAAGCACCTAAAGCAATCCTTCCAGCACTCATGATTCTATTCCTTTCATTCGTCAAATGACAATTGCCAAAATCCCTGATTTTGTTCGGAGATCGGCGTCTTTACATGATCAGAGCGTTCGCGGCCCGATCTTTTATGCTTTCCGATTCTGTAAATGCTCTCTCGTTCACGGTATCCGAGAGAGTCGACAGCCTCTTGTCTGCGTCCGCTTCTTCATCGAGAGTCGCCTGAAGCAGCTCAGCCGCTTTCTCCAGACCCATCGTCCGCGCAAGGTTGCGAAGCGAGCCATATGCAGAGATCTCATAATGCTCAACCTTCTGTGCGGCCATGATCAGGCCTGCGTCGCGAACGCTTCCTGCCTCATGATCCTGGATTACTTCTTCTCCTTCTTTGGTCAAACCTTCGATCCCTTCACATTTTTTCGTTGATGGCTTGATCCCGCTTGCGGAGAAAACATCCACGACGCGCGCAACGTGTTCTTCGGTTTGCGCAAGGTGGTGCTGAAATGCAGCCTTCAACTTTGCTGAGTCTGCCGCTCTTGCCATTTTTGGCAATGCCTTCAGGAGATGCTTCTCGGCCCAATAGATATCTCTGAGGTCCTCTGCATAAAGGCGTTGCAGAGTAGTATTCCGGGAATTTGAATTCGTCCGTGCCTTTCTGCTTCCATTCATGCTTTTCATTGGAAATCGTTCCCCTCTGTTAGCGCTCACAAAAATTGACTGTCTCAAGCTCGCTTCGAACATAGACAACCAAACACCGTTATTCAATCAGGGATTGGAAGTAATTTCGATCCGCTCACGATACAGAGTCAGTGCTAGAGAGAATGCTGTAGCCTGCCGCCATTCGGAAATTACAGCCGAGACGGTATTGCAACCCGGCATGGTTCCCTTCTTCTTTTGGGCAGAATGCGCACAGGATTCAAAAAGGAAGAAGAGCGAATGCACAAGAGATTATCCCCGGCCCGAAGCCCGGGCGTTCGGGGACATACGGAAACAGGCAATAACGGGCATTCACCATCTGAAACGCTCAAAGCGGTTGCGATAGTTCAGTCTGCAAACGGGAGGAATAGCGCATTCCAACCAGGATGGACCCTGGGGATTTTCATTCTCCTTATGATTCTCACGCTCGAGCACGCCCGGGTCATCCTCGCGCCGATCGCCCTCGCCTTCTTCTTTTCCCTCGTGCTTCAGCCTGTGGTGCGGGTGCTGGAGCGGTTTCACATTGTCCGGAGTCTGGGTGCCACGCTCGTCATTCTGACAATCGTCGCCCTCCTTGTGTTTACGTCCGTCCAGCTGGGTGGGCCGGCCCAGGAATGGTTTTCTGATGCACCTCAGCGCATCGGTAAGGTTGAAGATAGAGTTCGGAGTTTTCTCAAGCCGATTGTTGCGGTCGGACGGGCAGCGGATGGCCTTGCCCGAACAACCGAAACGCAGGGAAAACAGCTGGTAAGCGTCACCGGTTCCTTTTCGGCTGAAGTTCTGGACCAGACCAGGGCTGTCGTCGGGAGCGCTGTTCTTGTCGTGTTGCTCCTGTTCTTCCTCCTGGTTTCCGGTGATCGATTTTGGACAGGCATATGGCATCTGTGTTCATCGTGGTCCGACAAAGAGTCGTTCATGAAGGTGGTTCATAATGTTGAAGGGAGACTCTCCCTCTATGTCATGACCGTGGGCCTCATCAATGCAGGAGTTGGCTTGTGTGTTGGACTCGGAATGTTTCTGATTGGATTGCCCAACCCAGTTCTTTGGGGCGCTCTCGCAGCGTGCCTGAATTTTGTTCCCTATCTCGGAGCATTGGTAGGGGAGGTCATTGTGGGAATGGTTGCACTTTTTGCATTTGACACGGTGGGGTATGCTCTCCTTGCGCCATTCATCTACTTCTGCATCGCGTTCATTGAAGGAAATTTTGTTACCCCGATGATTCTGGGAAGACAGTTCACGATAAAGCCTGTTCTCATTATTCTCTTCATGATATTCTTTGGATGGGCGTGGGGAGTTGTTGGAGTGTTCCTTGCAGTTCCGCTTTTGGTGCTTGCCGGGATTATGTGTGAAACTATTCCCGCTCTGGCTTCGTTCGGAAAATTTCTGAGAGCATGACTGTGGATAAGAAGTGGAGATTCGTCACATGTCTGATGGGAGTATTGTGTTTCTAATAGTGGAGGAATTATGTGTTCTTACCGGAAACTGTTCTTAACTCTCATCATTGCCCTGGTTGTTCCGTCTGCAATGCAGGCTGGAACCCCCATGAAGAAGAGTGAGTTTCACGATGCGATGAGGATTCTGTGGATGGACCATGTTGAATGGACCCGTCTGTTCATTATCAGTGATGTAGCTCGTCTGCAGGACACGGAGGCGGTCACCAACCGCTTGCTTAAAAATCAATCGGACATAGGGAATGCAGTCAAGCCTTTTTACGGCGATGCGGCAGGCGAGCAACTCACCTCGCTGCTTAAGGAACACATTACAATCGCCGCAGAGCTGGTGGAGGCTGCAAGAATGAAACATACTGCAAAACAGAAAGCCGCATCAGAACGATGGTTTGCCAACGCGGACCAGATTGCTGCATTCCTCAGTGAAGCGAATCCGGGCAACTGGCGCGTTGATGAGATGAAAGCAATGATGAAGGAACATCTTGAGCTGACACTGGCTGAAGTCTCCGCCCGACTGAAAGCCGATTGGATGGAAGATATAGCCACGTATGAAAAAGTGCGGGGGCAGGCGTTGGAGATGGCGGATATGCTCAGTGAAGGGATCATGCGGCAATTCCCTGAGAAATTCAAGGGGCCAAGCTGAGCCAGAATCCACTGATGGTGGCAATAACGATGAAAGGGAACAGTCATGAAAACCATAGGCATTCTCCTTTTTCTTGCGGGTGTTCTGATGACCCTGTACACCGGGTTTACCTATGTCACAGAGGAAGAGGTAGTTGACCTCGGGGATGTTGAGGTAACGAGAGAAGACGAACATACCGTGACCTGGCAACCATTTTTCGGAATCGGAACGATGATCATTGGCACCGTAGTCCTGGTCATCGCAAGGAAAACGCCCTCTTCAAAATGACTTTGCAAACCACCATCACTTCCAAAGCGGAGGGACAGCAGCATGAGGCATCGCAGAATCGTGGCATTGCTTGCCGGACTGGCAGCAAGCGGAGTAGTTTTCTTCCAGGCAGCATCTGCACAGCAGGTTGGGGTAAGCTTTCAGGTCTTCTATGACGAGTTGAGTCCGCACGGCGTTTGGGTCGAATATCCGAAATATGGGTATGTGTGGATGCCGACAGGGACCCCTGGGTTTGTCCCATACGCGACCGCGGGCCATTGGGTCCTTACCGAGTACGGTTGGACATGGGTCTCCGACTATCCATGGGGATGGGCAACCTTTCACTATGGCCGCTGGGATCATGACGGCAGATATGGCTGGTTCTGGGTTCCCGGAAGGGACTGGGGACCGGCCTGGGTATCCTGGAGAAGAGCTCCCGGCTATTACGGCTGGGCACCTCTTCGGCCTGGCGTCAGTGTAAGCATGGCTGTGGGGGGAGGACATCATGGACTCGACGAGCATTGGACATTTGTGAAGGACACCGACATCACAAAGCGTGAAGTGATTCGCCATCTCGTCGACCGCAGCAGGAATTCTGAGATGATCAAAACATCCGCGGTGGTGACAAATACTCAGAAAGACAAGAAACACAACGTGACGTACATTGCCGGCCCTGAGAAGGGCGAGGTTGAGCAGGTGACGAAAACAACTCTGAAACCGGTGGCGGTCCGGGAAAATGAAAAACCGGGAAACCAGCTTACGAACAGTGAGCTCAAAATGTACAGACCTGAAGTAAAGGTCAGCAGCGGCAAAAGTCCAGCCCCGGCGAAAGTGATGAAACTGAGCGAAGTGAAACCGAAGGAAGGAAAACCACAGCCTGAGGAGAACTCCGGGAAGAAGGGAGACAAGAAGGAGATGGAACAATGAATTCGAGGACACTGACCCGATCCCTCTTGTTCACTAAAGCTCAACGGAGATACGATGTCATTGCTTGAAACCATTTACTTCGGGAATTCCCTGAAGGACTGGCTCATCGCAATCGGTGCTTCCGCTGGCCTTTTCATCGTGCTCATAACGATGCGAAGGGTAGTGGTGGGTCGTCTGTCGAAGCTCGCCGGACCGAAGGAGAACAATCTCTATACTCTGGTTCTGGCGGCATTACAAAAAACACACACGGTGTTTCTTGTCGTCATTGCCGCCTCAATTGGAGTGCGCTATCTGGAGACCCCCGATTCTGTTGAATCGGCCATCGACGTCATCTTCTTTCTCGCCCTGGTCCTTCAAATAGGCATTTGGGCGAACGGTGCCTTGTCGTTCTGGCTCGAAAGAACTATTGAAGCGCGGATGCAAAGGGATGCCGCCTCCGTTACGACCATCGCGGCGCTTGGTTTTTTTGGCAAGGTGGCGCTCTGGTCAGTGGTCGGCCTGCTTGTCCTTGACAACCTCGGGATCAACATCACTGCGTTTGTTGCCGGACTTGGCATCGGCGGGATTGCCCTTGCCCTGGCGACGCAGAGGGTTCTCGGCGATGTCTTCGCGTCTCTCTCGATTGTCCTCGATAAGCCGTTTGCCCTCGGGGATTTCATCGTCGTCCAGGGTCATATGGGGACGGTTGAACATATCGGACTGAAGACAACGCGGATCAGGAGTCTTTCCGGTGAGCAGATCGTGGTCTCCAATTCTGACCTGCTTGACAGCCAGATACAGAACTTCAAGCGGATGGAGGAACGACGCGTCGTATTCACCATCGGGGTCACCTATGATACATCGTATGATCAACTTTCCATGATCAATGCAATGCTGAAGAGTGTCGTTGAGTCGCAGCCATCCGTGAGATTCGACAGGGCCCATTTCAAACAGTATTCACTGGTATCGATGGAATTTGAAGTCGTGTACTATGTCCTCTCGCCGGATTTCAATACGTACATGGACATTCAACATACCATCAACCTTGAGTTGTACCGGCAATTTGAAGAGGCGGGAATTCATTTTGCCCATGGGGGGGCGTCGAATGGTGAGGCTCCAAAGAACACAGGAGAACCCCGGAAACAAAAAATACCCGGTTGACACGCTCCAATAGAGCAATATGTCCAGGACCGTTTCTGTATTTCGAATTACAATGAAATCCTGATTGTTTCAGGGAGAACCATTCTCTATTCTCCAACCGAACGGTTCATCCATTTGTTTGAGGCGCGTATGTTTTGGACGATTGTATTATTACTAGCGCTCTTCCTTCTCATTGGGGAGGATTGGTTTTCGGTTGAGTCAGACTGAATAACCGGTTCAGGTCGACTGAATTTCCTACAGCAGCGCAATTAGCCACCGATCAAAGACAAGTACTTCAGGAGACAGAACAATGGATACACTCCGCATCGAGGGAAACTGGAATATCATCAAAGGTAAATTGAAGAAGCAGTACGCCGCACTGACAGACAACGATCTTGTCTATGTAGAGGGGAAGGAAGACGAGCTCATTGGTCGGATCCAGCGAGCTCTCGGGAGAACCCGAGACGCGGTCATCAGCCTGATCGATGATGCAACGCGTTCATCGGACCGGGTGGAGAATCCGGTCACCCCTGATCGTGATATCGAAGGCTCAGAGGACGATCTGGATGAGACGACGCGACAGCGAAGGCCGGTCGACCAGAAGAGATAGATCTGACTGCAAGGCCTGAATAATATCGAGGACGGGTTGTTCCGGAGATCGGAGCAACCCGTCTGACTTACAGGAGGCCCATTTGCAGCGATTTTCGTTCGGGGCTAGAGAGTTTTACCTAGTGGCTCCTCTCTATACCTGTCAAAAAGGGAAATTACTGCAAACCACTGATTGTTCTTGGCTGGTTCGTTCTCTACCATGTTCGGGAGAAACAAGAAACGATTTGGAGGAACCAATGATAGCGAAAAAGAAATTCATGATTATTCCGCTTCTCTTTGTGGTATCACTGTTTCTGTCCTGCTCGACTGCAGGCGATGATGAGATGAAGAAACGGCAACTGGAAGTGAGATCGGAATTAGAGAGCTCAATCGCTGAGACTGAAGCGGCTATTGACAGGGTAGAGAAAGACATTGAAACCGCGAGTGAGGAAATGCGTGAAGGATTGGAAGCAAACCTGGATCGATTAGAAGAATCGCGGGATGAACTGCGTAGTGCCCTGGACAAGGTAGGGGGGATTACCGCAGATGAATGGGATGAATTCCAAAGAACGGTCCGTCGGACTGTTGACAACGCGAAGCAAACACTACGGGAAGTATAGATCCGTTTGTGAATCCATCATTTCTCAGTGAACATAACGGGAGGCGACAATGCTCTGGACCATATTCGTAATCCTTCTCATCCTCTGGGCACTCGGGTTGGTTGGTGGATATACTCTTGGCGGGTTTATCCACGTGCTTCTCATTATTGCGATCGCTGTTGTGCTGATACGGGTGATCCAGGGGCGACCGCCGGTTTCATAAACGCCATCTTTGCCTGACCGGTCTTCATTGTCATGCGCACAGCTCAACCACCCCAACGATCCCACTGGCGCAAGGACGTTGATGACCGGAAGGCAAGAGGCGGAAGAATCAACATTTTGAGTTTGACCATCCTCAATTCCTCCGGCAACCCTGACGATAATCCTGATTTCATTGGAGAGGAGAAACCTGATGGCAGATAACGGGCACTTCAAGCGTTTGATCATTGTCTCGAACCGCTTACCGTTCGTAGCCTCGGAAGATCCGAATGGACTGCAGTTTGCCCAGAGTCCGGGTGGACTTGTTTCGGGCCTTAGCACGTACCTTCAGTCGAACGGCTCCGGAAGAAAGCAGGACTATGTCTGGGTGGGGTGGCCTGGTTCGACGATTTCCCGTGCCCGTGAAGCCGAACTCACGACTCTCGCGCTCGAGAAGTTCAACTCTTCGCCTGTTTTTTTGTCGCAGGAAGAGATGGATGCGTTCTATCTCGGGTTTTGCAACAAGACTCTCTGGCCGCTCTTTCACTACTTCCCGTCGTATGTCGAATACAAGGAGGAGTGCTGGCAACAGTACATCCATGTCAATGAAGTCTTCCGGGATGCGGTTGCAGCAATCGTCAGGCCCGGTGATTTCGTCTGGGTGCACGATTATCACCTCATGCTTCTGCCCAGGCTCCTTCGCGCCCGGGTACCGAATATTCCAATAGGATTCTTTCTCCACACTCCGTTTCCTTCATTCGAAGTGTTCCGGCTTCTACCGGCTCGTTGGAGACGCGAAATCCTTGAAGGGCTGTTGAGCGCTGATCTGAACGGCTTTCACACATACGAATATGCCCAGCACTTTTTGCAAAGCGTGATGCGAATTCTGGGCCACGAACACCATATGGGGCAGATCGTTACTCCGGAACGGGTTGTCAAAACCGGCATCTTCCCGATTGGAGTCGACTATGCAAGATATGCGACAGCGATCGAGGACCCGGAAATCCGCAAGGAATGCGACGACCTGAAGGCAACTTTCCCCCATGTCAAGGTCATCCTCTCGGTCGATCGCCTTGACTACACCAAGGGGATCGTTAACCGTCTGCAGGGCTTTGAACGGTTGCTCGAAACGAATCCGCAGTTTATGGGGCAGGTTGTCCTGCTGATGGTTGTCGTCCCTTCCCGCATTGGTGTGGTACACTATGAGCTCATGAAGAGACAAATCGAAGAGCTTGTTGGAAGGATCAACGGACAATTCGGGAGTATCAGCTGGACTCCCATTGTCTATCAGTATCGGTCTCTTTCATTCAATCCGCTTGTGGCGCTCTACAACATGAGCGACATAGCTCTCGTGACTCCGCTCCGGGATGGGATGAACCTTGTGGCAAAAGAATACGTGGCCACACGCAATGGCAGGGGAGGGGTCCTGATTCTCAGTGAAATGGCGGGAGCAGCAAAAGAGCTTGGAGAAGCCCTCATTGTCAATCCAAACAATACAGAAGAAATCGCCGAGGCCCTGCGTGAAGCGCTTGAAATGCCCCCGGAAGAGCAGCACCGGCGGAACAAGGTCATGCAGGATCGTCTTCGCCGCTACAATGTTGTCCGATGGGCACAGGAATTTGTCCAGGATCTGAAAGGAGTGCTTACGATCCAGAATAACTTCTACGCGAAGCTCCTTTCTCCGGCGGTAAAAAAGGAGATCGTTGATGCTTACGCAGAATCCTCCCGCCGGTTGATCCTGCTTGATTATGATGGTACGCTTGTTCCGCTGATGCGCCGTCCTCATCTCGCGAAACCGGGACCTCAGATCCTTCGCTTGCTCAGGAAGCTCTCAGCGGACTTCCGCAACACCTGCATCCTGATCAGCGGACGTGACCGGAACACATTGCAACAGTGGTTCGGAGAAATACCAATGACCCTTGTCGCCGAGCACGGTGTGTGGGTCAGAGACGTGAATGAGGATTGGAAGATGTTGCGCCAGTACTCAAACGAATGGAAGCCGGACCTTTCTCCGATCCTTCAGCAGTACGCGGACAGACTCCCGGGATCGTTTGTGGAAGAGAAGGAATATTCACTCGCCTGGCACTACCGCACCGCAGATCCGGATCAGGTACAGCTCCTCGTTGGCGAAATGATGGATCACCTTGTCAGCTTTACCGCAAACCTGGACATCCAGGTTTTTCGT
>DAIPLH010000031.1:0-5223 GCA_036769325.1 Bacteroidota bacterium | reverse complement strand
GTGGCCACAAGCGGATTGAAGTCCGTAGCTCCGGGGCAAACAAGGGAGGCGCGGCTCTCCACTGGGTTTCACGAGGGGACTATGACTTCATGCTGGCTATCGGGGATGATTGGACCGACGAAGACATGTTTGCAGCATTGCCTCAATCTTCATATTCGCTGCGCGTGGGAATCACCAATACCCATGCGCGATTCAACCTCAGGACTCCTGCCGAAGTAGTCCAATTGCTGGAAGAAGCGACCAGCCCCCGGGAGACCCAGGTCCCAACCTCCCTCATCACTCTGTGAAGAAGCTTTTCTACAAGGAATTCGACCGACCCTGTTTTCCCGGTCGTCTTGAAGGACTTTGATCGCCCAGTAAGAGGCCCCAGGGTTTCAGAGGCTCGATCCGGTCGAACAATACCTTGAGAATTGCCACTGCAGGAAGGGCGAGAAACATTCCTGAAATTCCCCACGCGATCCCACCCACAATCACCACAATGACCGAAATCAAAGCGTTGATGCTCACCCGCGATGCGACCACATAGGGAACGATGAAATTATTGTCGATGAATTGTATAGCGACGAACGCAAGTGCGACACCCACGGGGTACCATAAAGAATCCTTTGTTACCATCGCCATGGCACAGGGAAGCGTGGCGCCGATCAGAATGCCGACATAGGGAATCAGGTTGAGAATGGCCGCAATGACTCCAAACAGAATTGCGTACTCTATCCCCAGCAGGAGAAGGGCAATGCTGTTCAGCGCTGCAACGATCATCGTCTCTATCATAAGCCCGAATGTGTAGCTCTTGACGACAACCCTGGTCTCCTGCAGGATATCCTTGACGGCGCCACTGTTCTGTTTGGAAAAGAGTTTGAACACGAATTCGACGAGAAGGTCCCTGTACAATAGCATTAGGAACGCGTACAGTGGTGTGAGGACAACAAGAGTTGTGATGTCCACGAAGGTCAGAAATGTCTTACCGATAAAGCCCCCGCCTTCAAAGGCTTGCGAAAAACCCTGCCGAACCCAAGCGAGTTGGTCCTTGTAGGCAATTCCCCAGGTTTCTCTGACGTAGGCCTGGATCTTTTCGACATACTCCAGGCCCGCCTTCTTGAGCCGCGGAAGGTCCTCCTCAAACTGACCGATCTGCATCCCTATAAATCCAACGAGGCAGGCAGCAACAATACATGCGATCGTCAGGGCGATTGTGATAGAGAGAATCCGTGGGAGTCCACGACGTTCAAGCCAATCTGTCAGCGGGTGCAGAAGGACCGAGAGCAATGCTGCATAGGCCAGAGGGACAAAAACATCACGTCCGAACATCAGGATCGTGAATGCAAGCGCAAGCCCGAAAAGTACCAGGGTGATTTTTGCATACAAGGGCAGTTTGACTTCAGTCATCAGGTTCCTGCCTGGTGAGGGAGTTGTGTGGGAATGGGTTGATTGGTCGTCATAGAGCTGGGGCTGTCAGATATTTATTGAATGAAGCGTTCTTGGACCTGGATTGCAAGCTAATCCTTTACCTCCAGCCAGTAGATCGCTGGACTCTTCCACCTGGCAGCGACGTACAGAAGGACGAGCCAGATGAGTTTGGTGACAGCATCGCCGCTTGGGACCTGCCAACAAACGCATCCAAAGGCTCTGGATCAAACTTCAAGGCCTTCTTTGCCCTTCCTCCGCTTGAAGGTAACACATGGCTCACAAACACAAAAATCATAACACTACCTGGGGGTGCTTCATAAAAGAGGTGGTCGGACCCGTTGCCCCTACCATCATTGGGTCCTTCCACCTCTTGATTCAGAGCTCACACAATGAGAACTGGCACAGCTATCCCACCGGTACCAATCCCATTACTTTGTGAGCAGCATTTTTTGTGTTTGAATCGTATTGCCAGATTCGAGTCTGCAGAAGTACATACCACTGGATGCTGTCGACCCGTCCTCATTCCGTCCGTTCCATACGGCAGATTGGGTTCCGGCTGCCTGGAATCCGTCAACCAGGGTCTGAACCTTCTGTCCGAGGATATTATAGACAGCGAGGACAACATGGTTACCCTGCTCCAACTGGTAGGTGATCTGCGTTGAAGGGTTGAATGGATTGGGGCTGTTCCCGACCAAAGCTGTCTTACCGATGGGTTCGCTTACATTCGAAGTAGCGAGTTCAACGGTCGGCATGAAGGAGTAGATCGTTCCATCGAGGCCCAGGATGTAGAGTTCATTCTCCTGATCGACGCCAAAGGCGGAAGAGTTTATGTGTGCAGTCAGTAGCTCTGTGTTGACAGGGGGATTCACGCCGTCATATTCCAGCGACCAGATATGTCCGCTAAACCAATCCGTGTAAATGTACTTCCCCGTCAGATCAGGCACGGCTGCGCCACGATACACATATCCGCCTGTGATTGCGATTCCAGAATCATGGCTGTACTCCCAGATGGGGGAGATGAGCCCCGTCTGATCGCAGGAGTCGGGAGCGCATGGCCATTGTGAGTCATAGCAGTGATCGGCCTCCATGATTGCCCAACCATAGTTTCCACCATTCTCGATAATATCGATCTCTTCCCAATAATCCTGACCCACATCCGCACACCAGAGCAGGCCAGTCTCATCAAAACTCATGCGCCATGGGTTACGAAGTCCATAGGCATAGATCTCTTCCTGAAATCCCTCCGTGTTCCCCGCATATGGATTGTCGGCCGGAATTCCATAGTTAAGTCCACCTGACGGATTGTCGACATCGATCCGGAGAATCTTTCCAAGTAATTGCGTGCGATCCTGTGCGCGGCAGGCGGGATCCCCGAACGCCCCACCATCGCCAACGGAAATGTAAAGGTACCCATCCGGCCCGAAGGCAACCTGGCCTCCGTTGTGGTTTGAATACGGATCAGCGATCTCGAGAAGGACCAGTTCGCTCGCAGGATCGGCAACATTCGGGTCGTCCGTTACTTCGAAACGCGAGATCACGATCCGGTTCGGATCGCATGCAGTATAGTCGACATAGAAATATCCGTTGTTCTCATGGTCCGGGTGAAACGCAAGACCGAGGAGCCCTTCTTCGAACCCGTAGTCATCGACCCGCTTCCTGATGTTCAGGAATTTGGATCTCGAAGGCGTTGCAGGGTCATTGACAAACACCGAAATAATGCCTTCCTGCTCAACAACGAACAGGCGATTGCTACCATCACCTGCATGCTGAAGATCAATGGGATTTGTAAAGGAAAGGCTCGGGAAGGCATTCTGTAGCTCATACTGGGATAGTGCTTCGACCGGGAAAGCCAGACCGAGTCCGATGCACGCGAATATTCCTGCTATCATTTGCCGCATGGTGAATTCTCCTTAGGTGGATTGGATTGTGAGGTGTCAGACTCACATGCAGCTTCTCCGGAAACGGCCCCCGCCAGGGCCCCTTGAGCATGGCCTATTCAGAGAAATCAGCCAGGTGTTTCTGGAGAAGTCTGCAGTAGAGTCTTGCGACAAGCTAACCGGAATGGAAGGAGCTGCAATCGGTCGAACAGTGTAAAACACGACTACAGTAGCGGTTGGAGAAATCTAGGCGGAGTACTCTAGTGCTGATGAGAGGCAGGGGAGAAGGCCCACCGCACCTTGTTTGTCCCTCGCATCTTGCTTATTTTTGATCTGCTCTTGTGAGTGTCACTTCGCTCAGTGTTACGTCCGCCTCCCTTTCCCGGAATCGCGTTATCATCGCGATGGAAAACGAACTGCAGATTCGCGGACTCACCCTCGACACACCACCCCGGCCATATCAGGCCTTCGTGATGAGGTCTTCTCAGGAATTAACCGCTCATCGTTGGAACCGCAAGGGAGGTGATCTTGATGCTCTGGTATACTCAGCCGAGGCGGGTTCCGCATGGAGTCTGATTTATCCGGCGTATACGGTCGCTGTTCCACGCCCTGATGTGCTCGCCGTCCCCATGGCATACGTGATTGAGCATGACGATCACGAGTTGGTTGACTTTGTGAATACATGGATCAATTTGAAAAAGAAAGATCAAACGATTGACAGATTGTATGACTATTGGATTCTGGGCCGCAAGGCAGTTGAGTAGTAAGTACTTGAATGTTTCGTGTAACGTCACAGGAGGAGGTCTATGAGAAAGGTTGTTTTTGGGATTAATATTACCGCGGACGGGTTCTGCGGCCACACGGACATGATCGCCGACGAGGAGTTGCACAAGTACTTCACCAGACTGCTTCGCAATGCGAGCATCATCCTCTACGGCCGGACCACGTATCAACTCATGGTGCCCTATTGGCCCGATGTCGCCAGGAACCAATCTGAGTCAGAAGCAACCAATGAGTTCGCTCGCGTGTTCGACTCGCTTGATATGGTCGTATTCTCCACGACATTGAAACACGCTGAGAGAAACAAGACGAGAATTGTGGGCGGAAACCTTGCGGAAGAGGTGCTCGCGCAGAAGCAGCAGCCCGGGAAAGACATTTGCGTGGGTAGTTTGAGTATTGCGTCTCAGCTTTCGGAGCGCGGTTTGATCGACGAGTATCATTTCGTGGTTCATCCGGTTGTTGCCGGAAAAGGACCACGGTTATTCGAAACCGTAAAGCTGCAGGGCAGGATTCAGCTAGACTTTATTGGTTCGGAAATCTTTCAATCCGGCGCCGTTGCCACTCAATACAGAAAGCATACGTGAGCAGAAACGACTAAACAACAGGTCGGGTTCAAGCAAGAAGAATGGATAAATGGGCCAGAAATGAAGGGGAGCTTTGTTCACCTAGAGGAATAGAGTTCTTGTTGTTGCCTGTCAGAGTTCTTATCATTCCAGCATTCCCACCTAAGCAGTTCTACTTAGTTCTACACAGACCAATCCGTGAAAGGAGCACCCGATGATTCACCATCTCTGGGCAATTGCCCTTCTCTTCATTGCAAGCTCATCATTTGCTGCTTCTCCAACCAAAACATCAATTTGGAATGACTTGAACAATGAATCTGAGTCATTTGGAATGATGTTTGAACTGAGCCAATCAGACACAGATAAAGTTCACATGAAAAATGGGAGATTGTACATCGGCGAGGTGAAAACTGTCAAAGAAAGGACGGTTGAGTTCTATGACTATGGAACAGGGCTGAACTTTGAACTAGCTCAGGATGATATTGAAGTCATTGTGCTGTCAAACGGGAAGACCTTGACATTTGCTGCCCCAAAACCTCCCGCTCAACAGCAACAACCTCCCGCTCAACAACAACCAGCCGTGGTGAAGGAGGAGG
>DAIPLH010000322.1:0-3970 GCA_036769325.1 Bacteroidota bacterium | reverse complement strand
AAAGTGTAAACCATGTCCCCGAACATGTGTAAAGGATGTCACTGGTCTGTACATTACAAAGGGAGGGGGAACCTGAGTCTCGATAGCTGGGGGAGAGTTGTAAAAAAATCAAATTGGGACACTACCTTCAATCCTGAAGCAACGTGTTCGAAGAGACAATCGAGGAGGCTCCCATCGAGGTTGTCATCTTCATTTGCAAATCGTTGTTGCAGATCGCATGACAAATTGATATGTTTTTTCACACAATGTCTTCCCCGGAACCGGAAATAACCTCCCAATGATCAGACTTCTCGTTTGTCCCATCTTTCTCGGGGTCATTGCTTCCGCTTGTCTCTTTGCCCAGGATGCAAAAGTGTTTTCACGGGCAGATTCTCTCCGCGGAGGGTTGACTGTATTCCGAACCTGTTACGATGTTCAGTACTATCACCTTGATGTCCGGATCGATCCGGAAAGCAAGACCATTAAGGGCTCAACCTCGATTCAGTTCACGGCAACAAAGCCGTTTCAGACGCTGCAGATCGATCTCTACCCGAATATGAATATTGAAAAGATTGAACTGGATGACGGGAGTCAGCTACGCTTTGAGCGTGAGCATGGAGCAGTATTTGTACATTTTGCATCGCAGGTCAGGAAAGGTGACAGGAAGACCCTCAATATTGAGTACAACGGAGCTCCTGTTTCCGCAGAACGCCCGCCGTGGAGTGGCGGTTTTATCTGGACAAAGGACACGGAAGGAAATCCGTGGATAGCCGTTGCCTGTCAGGGAGACGGGGCGAGTCTCTGGTGGCCGAACAAAGACCACCAATCCGATGAGCCTGACAGCATGTTGATCAGCATAACCGTTCCTCCCGACCTGATGGATGTTTCGAACGGCCGCCTCAGGGGAGTGACAACGCAAGCTGACGGCTGGAAGAAATATGACTGGTTCGTGAGCAACCCGATCAATAACTATAACGTAACTGTGAACATCGGGAAGTACAAACATTTTTCAGACATCTACACGCGGGATGACAAGAATCTCACGCTTGACTACTACGTCATGCCTCCAAATCTCGAAAAAGCGACGAAGCAATTCGCTCAGGTCAACCCAATGCTCGCCAGTTTCGAAAAATATTTCGGAGAATATCCGTTTGTCAAAGACGGTTTTAAGCTTGTCGAAGTTCCATATCTCGGGATGGAGCACCAGAGTGCGATTGCTTACGGCAACAAGTACATGAATGGCTACGCAGGGACGGTACAATCGGCTGTTGGCCCTGCCTCTCGTGTGGGACTGGAATTTGATTTTATCATTGTTCACGAGTCCGCTCATGAATGGTGGGGCAACAGCGTTACATCGAAGGATATCGCGGACATGTGGATTCATGAGGGCTTTGGTGCCTATGCAGAGGCATTGTATGTTGAGGACCAGTGGGGATACGATGCCGCCATCGATTACATCAATGCAAAGAAAGTGAGTGTTGCAAATGATCGCCCGATCATAGGAGTGTATGAGGTACAGAATGCAGGATCGCGGGATATGTACAACAAGGGGCAACTGGTTTTGAACACCGTGCGAAGCATCCTTTCGGACGACGATCTCTGGTTCTCGATCCTGAAGGGGCTGGCTACGGAGTTCCGAATGCAGACGATAACATCCGATGATGTCTTCCGCTATATCAACCAGAGGGCGGGCCGCGATCTCACGCCGGTTTTTGATCAGTACTTTCGCTCTACCGGAATTCCCGAGCTGGAGGTCCTGATCACCTGGAAGGATGACGAATCGACGATGAAATACCGATGGACAGGTGTTGGCGACAAGTTTGCGATGCCGGTCAAAGTCACCCTCACAGAGGAGGAGTTCAGCATGATCCATCCGACGACTGCATGGCAGACAATGAGACTTGGCAGCATAGATCCACGCGCATTTCGAATGGCCGACAATCTGTTTTACGCGACACTGAACCTCCAATGGGCGTACCTTGATCCGGCCAAGGATGATGAGGAGTTTCTTAGGAAATGACGAACGTCAAGCCGAGAGCACAGAGCGAAGAGCGGAGAGTCAGTAGTCGGTAGTCAGTAGTCAGGAAGCAGATGTCGGAAATCAATAATCCGTAATCTGAAATCAGTAATCTGTAATCCGGGGATCACCCACCGCTATGCCAGAAATTCTAAGGTACCAGCCCGGTTCGTTCTGTTGGACGGAGCTTGCAACGACGGACCCGGATGTGGCAAAAGCATTCTACTCAGCACTCTTTGGGTGGACGGTTCACGATATGCCGATCGGGGATGCGCAAACATACACAATGATGCAGATAGCAGGGAAGGAAGTAGCGGCCCTTGCTGTGATGAATGGCGACAGACGTGAGAGGGACAACCGGCCTCACTGGTTCTGTTATGTATCGGTGGTGAGCGCAGATTTGACTGCGGCTCTGGCAATCGAGCTTGGAGGCAAGGTTACTGCCCCTGCGTTTGATGTCTTTGACTCGGGAAGAATGGCAGTCATTGAGGACCCCACCGGCGCGATGCTTGGCCTCTGGGAACCGCGGGGTCATATTGGGGCGAGACTGGGTCTTGAGATCAATACATTGTGCTGGACTGAGCTTCTTACGTCGGACCGCACGCTCTCAGGCAGGTTCTACACTCAATTGTTCGGTTGGACGACAAAAGAAGGTGGAGGATACACGGAGTATCTTCTTTCCGGGGCTTCGCAGGCCGGGATGGCGGAGATGGGAGATGACCTGCCGGTCGCATCGCCGGGCTGGAGTGTCTATTTCCGTGTCAGCGATTGTGACGAGATAACTAGCCGCGCCAGGGAACTTGGCGGACAGGTGATTGTCCCGCCCTGTGACATCCCCGGAGTCGGCAGGTTTTCAACGATACAGGATCCAACCGGTGCAATCTTCTCAGTGATCCAGCTTGAATAAAGTCTTTTCCTCAGGACAGCGCACCTCGCTCAATACCTCTCTTCGGAGGGCTTGTCATCTCGCCGGAAAGTTGACCCTCCTGGCCGTGATACTTGTGACCACGGCTCTCCCGCAGGACCGCCACAATAGCCCGGTCTTCAAGGACTATGTCTCTCCTGAATCTCCCCGTATTGTAAGGCGCTCCAATGCCACGTACAAGCTCTGGGAATTATTTCTCCTCAACCGTGGCGCAAACGGAGGCGATCCACTTGCACAGCATGAACTTGGCCTGAGGTATCTCACGGGTGAAGGCCTGGTGCCTGACACCGTGAAAGCTGCTTACTGGATTCAGCTTTCTGCAGAGCAGCTTGTCATTCCGGCGCGGTTTAACCTTGGAATCCTGTCATACTATGGATGGGGGGTTGCTTGGGATCCATTCAAGGCTTTCAACCTCTTCCTCTATGCTGCGAATCAGAACATGCGCGAAGCGCAGTATATCCTTGGCCAGTTTTATGCAGATAATCTCGTCGTCCCACAAAACTACGAAGAAGCGAGACGATGGCTGAGGAAGGCGTCGGAAAGCGGGTATGAACCGGCAACGAAAATGCTTGAACGCCTTGAGAAGAAAACAATCGAAGACGCAGTGAGGGAACAGGGTGCTGACAGTTCGGCAATTACCCTTGCGGATACTTCGCTCAGTCCACTCTTTCTCGATTTCGAGGAAGATTCAATTTCGCATGACGCTGAGGCGCCATGGCTGAAAGAGGTGCTTGAAGGAAGCGGCAGTCAGCTTCGCTACGCCTTCGGAGGTGCGTATGAAACAGAGAATGGGGTCAGGGTTGACTCCGTCGGGTTGCAAACGATCCAACTTTCTGCGAGTGTCGGCAGTCCGGAAGCGCTTGTCCTCCTCGGCAAGATGTATGATCGCGGCATCCAGATTGAGTCAGACATCATCAAGGCAGCCGGATGCTACCTGGCTGGCATGAGGCTCGGGTCGGTCCAGGGATATGAACACCTGCGCGAGATACTCGCAAGACCTGGCTTTGCCGGTCGGCTCAAAGCTGATGCAGCCGCATCCAGCCCCGACG
>DAIPLH010000321.1:2054-3974 GCA_036769325.1 Bacteroidota bacterium | reverse complement strand
CCAATGCGGAACTTCATTCCACTGCCGAATACCTTGCAAACTCAGAGCTTCATGCGTTCGTTGCAGCGATCAGAAGCCGTGCAACGTTGGTGGTCAGCGATGCATGTTTTTCGGGCACGCTGTTCAGAGGAGATGAGGAATCTTCGGGTGAGCGATACTTCAGGGAGGTGGCAAAACTCAAAGCCCGGCAGGCGCTGGTCAGCGGGGGAAATGAGCCGGTCATGGATTCCGGCCTGAGTTCGGACCACAGCGTTTTTGCGCATTATTTTCTCAACCGCCTTTCAACGAATGAAGACAAATATCTGACAGCAAACACGTTGTTTGAACGGATAAGGCTTCCGATCAGCAACAGCTCTCTCCAAACCCCGCAGTGCCGGCCGATCAACAACACCGGCGACGAGGGAGGACAGTTTGTGTTTGTGAGATATAGGTAGAGATGTGGGATGTGGGATGTGGGATATGAGATGGGATCTGAGAAATGAGATGAGAGATGTGAGATGTGGGATGGGCGTTGGCCACGAAGGGGAAGTGTGATTTGTGATTGATGAGGTGGATTGTAGAGAGAGACACTCGGTCTCGCTCCACGGGTCGCGCGCGCTGTTGAGTTTGCCTCGGTGATTGCTGGTTGAGGGATAATGACTCATGGATTGATGAGGTAAGTTGTAGAGATGATGAATTGCGAATAGAAAGGGCCAACATTGCCCCAAGTCCCGTAGGGACGGCCTGTTGGTAGAATCACTCATCTCGTAAGCTCCGCAGGAGCGGCCTGAGGTGGATGTGAGATGTGAGATAATGGACGAGATCATGCGCAATCCTCTACGGCCAATAAAACGATTATCCCGGGTACACGCTTCGATTGAGACGACGGTTTGTCTTCTCCTGGTCACTTCACAACTCAGCGCGCAATCGGGAGAGACAAAGCTGTTCCCCCTCGACGGCGCTGCAGATGATCACTTCGGTCAGTCCGTGGCGGTGTCTGACGGCTTTGCCGTCATCGGTTCCCCGGAGGACGATGACAGCGGGCTGAACTCCGGATCGGCATACGTGTTCGAATGGGACGGGTCAGCCTGGTTGCAGGAGCCAAAACTGCTTGCATCTGACGGTGCAGCCGGGGATCTGTTCGGCAGTGCCGTTGATGTCAACGGGAACAGGGCGATCGTTGGCGCATCGGGCGTCGGCGCAGATCGCGGAGCCGCGTATATTTATCGCTCTGATGGGTCTACCTGGACTGAGGAAGCAATCCTCATCCCCAGCAACGGTGCGGGAGGTGACTACTTTGGCTCATCAGTTTCCATCGACGGCATCTTTGCCATCGTTGGCGCGTACGCACACTCCTCAGCTTCGGGAGCCGTGTACGTGTTCAGGAGAACGGGAGCGATCTGGGACGAGGTCGCAGTATTGACGGCAAGTGATGGTTCTGCTTCCGACTACTTTGGCGTTTCGGTTTCGCTCAACGGAAATTACGCACTTGTGGGCGCATGGTGGGATGACGACAACGGACTGAACTCCGGATCGGCCTATGTGTTCCGGTACGATGGATTTGTGTGGAGCGAGACAGCAAAACTCATCGCGGCCGATGGCGCAACTGATGACTATTTCGGCTTTAGTGTATCGATCTCTGGTATCCTCGCATTGATAGGATCCTACGGTGATGATGACGGGGGTTCCGGATCAGGTTCTGCCTATATCTTTCGGCGCATGGGTACAGACTGGGTAGAAGAGGCGAAGCTCAATGCATCGGACGCTGCCAGCAGTGATTTCTTCGGCTATTCCGTCGAACTGGATGGTGAATATGCCCTGGTTGGTTCTCCGTTTGATGACGACCGCGGCGGGAGCTCCGGTGCAGCCTATCTGTTCTATCTTGATAACTCTGACTGGAGGGAGAGGCGCAAGTTTGTAGCCGCCGACGGGTCCGAGAGC
>DAIPLH010000321.1:325-2004 GCA_036769325.1 Bacteroidota bacterium | reverse complement strand
GGTGTTGTTACATCAGTCGTCGCCGGGGGCGATGCATACCCATCGGACAGTGAATTATTGCAGAACTACCCGAATCCGTTCAATTCAATTTCGAATTTTGAATTTGGAATTGCGAAATTGGGGGATGTGTCTTTGAAGGTATTTGACATTCTCGGCCGGGAAGTGGCTACGATAGTCAATGAAAAGCTCAGCCCCGGTGCCTACACCCGTCAATGGGATGCTGCCGGACTGTCGAGCGGCGTGTACTACTATCGACTAGCGGCCGACGGTTTCGTACAAACGAAGAGGCTTGTGCTGCTGAGGTAGGTTGTTTCTGAACCGCGAATTGTCGATTGACAATAATTGACAATGGTCGATCAACTATCGCCAATCAACAATCGACCACAAGGTGTCCTTCCGCGTTTCGCTTCCTCTCTCCTTACTTCCGCGTTTCGCGTTCTCTACGAGTCTACGACCTCGTAGAGTCGTAAACCGACTTCCGACTTCTTCTCAGTCCTTTACTTCCCCGAAGGTGCTTCCTATATCCTTCTCCTGCCCTCTACATGGCAGGCCGCTCCTAACGGAGCTTTCGACTATTTTGTTTTGTTTGGCCGTTCTACCAACAGGCCGTCCCTAACGGGACTCTGGGCCGTCCTGCTTGCAGCAGCACTTCTGCTTCTTGCCCCCCGCACTCTACTACCTTCTATCCTCTAACTTCCACCCTCTGTTCTCTTTACTTCCGCGTTTCGCGTTCCGCGTTCCGCGTTGTTTCTACCTCTCCCACCTCATCCCAGATCCTTACTTTATGTGTCTCTTTGAGATAGAGTGTTCCCACCACAAACGTCATCAATGCAACCGCAATGGGAAATGCCAGACCGGCATAGTTGTAGCCTGTCATTGCAACCAGCGATGATGCAATCAATGGCGTGAATCCGCCGAACCAGCCGTTTCCCAGATGGTAGGGAAGCGACATCGACGTGTAGCGGATCTTTGCCGGAAAGAGCTCGACGAGAAAGGCGGCGATCGGTCCGTACACCATTGTCACGAAAACGACCTGGATGAAGATGAGGATCGTCAACGCGACCACATTCGGGTTGTGGGGATCTTCTGCAAAGTATCCCATTGCGCGGTAGATGGGGAAATAGCTGATAGCGGCGATCAGACAACCAGACATCATGACGCGTTTCCGGCCAATCCGGTCGGATAGGGCACCGAACACAATGAACAAAGGAGTGCCAAGAAGCAGTGCGACGGCGACGATGATGTTCGCTGTGACAAACTCGACCTTCAGCACTGTCTGCAAGAAGAAGAGCGCATAGAACTGACCCGTATACCAGACGACGGCCTGTCCGGCCGTTGCACCAAATAGCGCAAGGATCATCAGTTTCCAGTTGCTCCGGCTTCCCAGGCTGTCGCGGATGGGTCTGGAGGAGGTCTTGCCCGATGCCTTGAGCCGGGAAAAAAGAGGCGATTCCTTCAGGCGCATCCTGATGTAGTAGGACATAGCAACCAGCAGGATTGATACAAGGAAGGGAATCCTCCATCCCCAATCTGCGAATGCCTCTTCACCCATGGGAAGACGGACGGCAAGAATAACAGCCAGCGAAACGAAGAGACCTATGGTCGCGGTGGTTTGAATGAAGCTGGTATAAAACCCGCGCTTGCCATCGGGCACATGCTCCGCAACGTACGTTGCCGCT
>DAIPLH010000321.1:0-315 GCA_036769325.1 Bacteroidota bacterium | reverse complement strand
CCCCGCCGAGAGCCAGTCCCTGGAGCAGGCGAAGAACCACAAGCAGGATCGGTGCCGCAACACCAATCTGTGCGTAGGTCGGCAGGAGGCCGATGAGTGTTGTCGACCCGCCCATGATCAACAACGTCACGAGGAATGCATACTTCCGGCCGACAAGATCGCCAATCCTGCCAAAGACAATCGCTCCAAACGGACGGACCGCGAAACCTGTGGCGAATGTGGCGAGGAAGACAAGAAATGACACGACTTCGTTGTCGGACGGATAGAAGAGCGGAGAAATGATTGCCCCGAGGCTGCCGAAGATGTAGAAATCAT
>DAIPLH010000320.1:0-3985 GCA_036769325.1 Bacteroidota bacterium | reverse complement strand
CCTCCAGGGATGGGACAACCCTGTCAACACCGACGCTTTCTCCCAACAAACGCCTCAGCTCCTGGCGTCCCTTCTCCTCATCATTCACCATCACGTGCAGTGAAGATCCAAACACCGAGATCTCCTCAACCCATGGTTGCCCTTCCAGTTTTTGCATCGAAACGAGGGGATCCACGCGTGAGACCTCGAGTATGGGGAATTTGATGTGTTGGGTCTTGAGAGCTAACGGACTCCCTGCTGCAAGGAGTCTGCCCGCTTCAATCAGGATGATATCGTTGCAGTACTCAGCTTCATCGAGAAAATGTGTTGTAACAAGGACCGTGACTCCTTGTTCTGACAAACTGCTGATGAGCTCCCAGAAGTTGCGCCGTGAAACCGGATCGACTCCGCCGGTTGGTTCATCGAGGAAGACGATTCCTGGCTCGTGAAGGATTGCACAACCGAGAGCCAATCGCTGTTTGAATCCTCCGGCCAGGGTGCGGGTAAGGCTCGACTCTCTCCCCTCAAGCCCCGCCATTTTTATTACCCAGCTCATTCTCTCTTTCAGTCTTGATCCGTCAAGCCCATAGACTCCACCGAAGAACCTGATGTTCTGCTCGACGGTAAGGTCATCATAAAGAGAAAACCGTTGGGACATATACCCGATGTTTCTCCGGAGATCCTCAGACTGATTGTTGATGTTGTAGCCACCGACCATCGCAGAACCTGATGTCGATTGCAAAAGCCCGCACAACATCCTGATCGTTGTGGACTTGCCGGCTCCGTTGGCACCGAGGAAGCCAAAAATCTCTCCAGCCCGGACAGAGAACGAGAGCTCATACACCGCCTTGAAGGAACCAAATACCTTTGTCAGCCCTTGCACTTCAATCGAATTCACGCTCATGGGGGTGGCGCCCCCGCGCCGGTTCCACCTACCGACCGAACGACCTCGGCATGCGCAAGCGCATACTCCGCTTCGGCGCCGGAAAGCTGAACCTGGGCCGTGTAGAGGTCAACCTCGGCGTCCAGCAGTTCCGTGGATGTTGCCAACCCCGCCCGATACTTGTCAGTTGTTGCGCGAAGGTTCTCGTCCGCCTGGGAGGCAGCAAGGAGCGCTACAGTCATCTTCTCCCTTGAGCGGCGCAGATTCAGCGCTGCTTCACTGACTTCCAGGGTTACGTTGTCCAGCAGCTGCATCTTTCGGATATCCGCCTGTCGGCGAGCTGCCTCGGCATGTTCAACACGACTCTGTGTCTCTCCTCCGCTCCACAGATCCATGACAAGGGAGACACCAACATCCCAGGTGCCCAGAAAATCAGGTGTGATTGGCTGGTACCGTGAGTTTGGATTGTTGTACTGGTAGTTGGCAGTCAGATCGATCTGTGGCCACCACGCAGCGCTGGCTGCCGTGACCATTTTCCCCGCGGCCTCTGAGCGGGTTTCGGCCGCGCGCAAGTCAGGCCTCCTCTCTTTGGCCAGTTCGACAAGGTGAGCGGTAGAATGTGGTTTTCCGAGGGAGTCCCCGTCTGCCCGGGCGCTTACGTCACCGGGAGTTGTTGCCAGGATGACGCTGTCTGTCGCTGTTCTGCCGATAAGCGTGTTCAACCTCATTTCAGCAAGGGTTGCGTCGTTCTCGGCCTCAATGGCCGCAATCATGCCGTTTGAGAGTCGCACCTCGACCCGGAGCAGGTCGTTCCTCGTTGCAAGTCCACTCTCCATCAACTTCTCCGTGTCGGCGCGGTAGGCTTCGAGTCTCGCCACATTCTCATTGGCAAGGTTGGCAACCTTTCTTCCCTGATAGAGAGACCAGTAGGCAGCGGTAACAGAAAAAATCATATTCTGTTCCGCCATTGACTGCTCCTGGATTGCAGCAGTGAACCGGAGATCTGCGGCATCTGAGAGCCCTGACAGGCGAGACCCAGTGAACAATGGTTGGCGAAGTCCCACCCGAAACAAGTAGTTGTTCTCAACCACAGAGCCGACAGCAATCGGCTGCGGCTGGTTAGGAGTGGATAGTCGGAAAGCCCCGTCTTCCAGGCGTGTGTACCCTGCAACAAAGGATATCCCCGGATAAAGGTGTGACGAAGCCTCCCCGGCGCTTGCCTCTTCTGAAGCAACAAAGGCTGAGGCTTGTTGGAGACTGCGGTTGTTCGTCTTTGCGAGGAGGATTGCATCATCAAGACTCAACACCTGCTGGGCGGAAGCATCAGCCAGAATGAGGATGGTAAGAAGCATGCACAATTTCATGAGGGAACCTCCCGGGTCCCATCGCGTGTCAACAAAGCGATGAAGACATTTTCCAGACTCGGTTTTATTTGCCGCGTGTTGGTTACCTCAACTCCGGAAGTGAGCAGGATATCGCGGGCCCTTTTCAACCCGGATTCGGCATCCCGAACGATGAGGTTGATCCGGTCACCGAATGTTTGAACGGCGAGAAAATCACCGGACTGAGTCAATGCACGCGAAGCGAGCCGGATGGGATTACAAACCAGCTCAATCACTTCTCCGTTCATTTCTCCGCGAAGCATCTCCGGCGTTCCTGTCTGCAGAATGCCGCCGTGATTCATCATGGCAACCCGGGAACACCGCTCGGCTTCGTCCAGATATGGGGTGGTGAGAATAATGGTCATGCCGCGTGCGACGAGGGAATGAAGGATAACCCAAAAGTCCCTGCGCGACAGAGGATCAACGCCTGTCGTGGGTTCGTCCAGCAAAAGAAGATCGGGTGTGTGAATCAGTGTGCAGGCGAGAGCAAGTTTTTGCTTCATGCCCCCCGAAAGACGGTCAGACAATCTTTCGCGGAATGGGGTCAGGCGTGTGAAGGCAAGCAATTCCTCCCGACGCTCACTGAAGTTCGAGACGTCATGAACCTCCGCGAAAAACTCGATATTCTCATCGACACTGAGGTCTCCGTAGAGGGAGAAGCGTTGTGAAAGGTAACCGATTCTCCTCTTTACCTGGGGCTTCTCTCTAACAATGTCATGTCCCAGGATGGTGGCGCTCCCGGACGTTGGCGTCATAATTCCGCAGAGCATCCTCACGGTTGTCGTTTTACCGGCTCCGTCCGGTCCGACCAGGGCAAACATCTCACCTCTGTGCACAACAAGGTCAATCCCGTCGACGGCTTTGAGCGAGCCGAACGTCTTCGTCAGCCCCGTCGTTCGGATTGCCTCCTGTTCAGTCATGGCCCGTTTCCCGACGCGCAAGAACCGCATCGGCAGGCATTCCGGATTTCAGGATTCCCTCAGGGTTTGGGATCCTGATCTTCACGGCGAAAACGAGCTTGGTGCGTTCTTCCTTGGTCTGAACGTTTTTCGGGGTAAACTCCGCAACGTCTGAGATTGAAACGACAGTCCCGGAAAATGTACGGTCGCCAGCTCCATCAATCGTGACTTGTGCTTCCTGGCCGATCATGACGGATGCGAGGTCCTCCTCGCGAACATAAATGACCAGCTTTACGGTATCGAGCCTTGTAATCCGGAGGAGATTTCCGCCAGGAGAGACAAGTTCACCGGGCTCTACGGACTTCACCGTAACAATCCCCGGGCATGGAGCCAGGATATAGCAATCGGTGAGCTTCTTCGAGAGATAGTCTCTATGGGCAATTGCCTGATCTCTTTGCGCCTGTGCACCGAGGACCTCGTCCTTCCTCAGCCCGCTCACCATCTTTTCATAGGTCTGCTGAGCAGAGATATAGCGCGCCTCGGTGTCCTCAAATTGCTTTCTGGTAATAGTCCTGGAAGCGAGCAAAGTTGTCGCGCGTTTGTAGTCAGCTTCCGCGGCGCGGAACATCGCCTGAGCCTGGATGATGTCTTCCCTGCGCGTTCCCTCAACAGCAAGCCGGAATTGCGCCTCTGCAGCATCTGCGTTGGCCGTTGCCTGTCTGACCTGTATGCGATAGTCAGCATCGTCGATAACAATCAGCGTGTCCCCCGTCTTTACAGACAACCCCTCGTCCGTCCTGATCGCCCGGACCTTCCCTCCGACTTCCGTCCCGATACGAATG
>DAIPLH010000319.1:0-4033 GCA_036769325.1 Bacteroidota bacterium | reverse complement strand
GGTGCTTCTCAAGAAGCGAGGCAGGAATTATCCAGGTTTCCGTACCGTTGTTTCCGATGCAGGTAACGCTGAGCTGTTTGAGCTTTGCACGTAAGAACTTCTCGTGGCCCAAATAGTTAATGAGTTTTTGAGGTGACCCTTGGAAGACCCCGTCAACCGATTTTGATATCATCCATTGGAGTAATATGTCAAGATCATCCATGCAAAAAGGTAAGAGTCTCCGTGCGACACTCGTATCAGTCAAAGGGATGAAAAAGGGATTAGTCCTTTGGAGTGAGTCGAAAACCAAACTAGGACAAATCAGGTCGAATTAGGACAGTACCCCTACTGGCCGGTGTGACACTCATTGCAATTGACCTCTTTCCAGAGATCGCCGATATCCTCCGGGTGTTGGAATTCCAGTCCGCCCGTGGCCAGCGTTGTGGGTTTTGGGTCTTCGCCCTGGTAGAGGATCGTATGACAACTGTTACAGTCCTTGGAAATCACCTTGCCCGAGGATGACACATGCTTTCCGTCGTGACAGCGGAAGCATCCGAGGTTGGTCATATGACCGATGTTGTCCGGATAGGCTTTCCAGTCAACCTTCATCCGGGGGAAGAAATTCTTTCCATACTGGCTCTTGAGCTCTTCAGCGGCCTGGTGAATAAGCTCTCCCTTCCCGGCCGCGATGTCGGGGTACTGGCCTTCATAATACTCCCGCAACAAGAGCGGGATACTGTCCATGGCAGCTTCCCGTGTGGTATAAGGCTGGACGAGAGCTTCGATGGCTGCTGTGCGGACGCCCGGGAGTTCAGTACTGATGGATCCCCGCGCGAGACTCTGGTCGATAATCCGGACAGGCGGACGGTAAATGTGAGAAGGTCTGTTATGGCAGTCGATGCAATCCATCCTGCTTGCGGGCACTTTCTTCAGTTCGTCAAGCGAGCCCGAGAAGTCCGTGGATACAAACTCTGTTACCTCACCGGTCTTCTTATTCCGTATGGAGACGAAAGGTATAACCTGGTTCAACGAATCGGATGCCTGGTAGGAAATCTCGTTGGCAATGTTCATATGCCAGTGAATCCCCGATGTCGGTCCGGCGTCAGGATTCCCGCCGCCGGTTTTCATGAGCAAGGCGACCGTCCATCGGGAGTTCTGTTCATTCGAACGGAAATAGGTATTGGTGTACTCCTTGTCGCCGGAAAAATGCGATGGCCAATGACATTGTTCACAGGTTTCCTGGGCAGGCCGAAGATTCTGAATTGGAGTTGGAATCGGCCTCGGGTAGGAATTCATCGCCGTTGCATACACCTGGTATGCACCGGACAATTTCGACCGGACGTACCACCCTGCCCCGGAGCCGACGTGGCATTCAACGCATTTGACCTTCGCATGTGGTGAATTCTGATATGCTGTAAACTCTGGCTCCATCACACTATGGCAGGTTTCACCGCAGAATTCCACCGACTCTGTCCACTCGAAAGCGCGATAGCTCCCATAGGCCGTAAACAGCAACAGAATTATTGTAGTCGAAAAGAAAAACGTTAGTGCTGCCTGTTGTCGCGGGATGTTCAGGTCAACCGTAAATGAGAGCCGGCTGTGCGGGAGACCTCTGGCGAGACGCCGCCTCTCCCGGACCATGCCGATCGGAATCATGAGGAGTCCGACGACAAGCGGAACCGGAAGTACGATGTACGAGATGATCCCGATATACGCCGGCGCGTCATCCTGGAAGAGCTCGACAAATGTAAGGAACAGGATCGTAACAAAACTCACGGATGCAATTGCGGCACCCGCGATGCTGATGATGTTCCTTGCACTCGCCGGGAATATACTTTTCATCTCTCGGTGAGATCGTCTGTGGGAGAAAACTAAAGGGTTGCGCTATTTCTTCGGCGGAAGCGTGTGCTCAATCTTTGCCCACATCACTTTGAAGTCAAACCCTTTGAATGTCGGGCTCCCTTCGTTGTGGCAGACCATGCACTCCTTGCCCGTCTTGTCGCCTTCCATCAACCCTGCTTCTTTGGATTTCGCCACGTCTCCCTTGCTGTGAAGCATCTTGTACGCCGAGGCCGCTCCGTGACATGCTTCGCAACCGACACCGTCTTCCATCTTGAAGGTCGCCTCGACATTCTTCGCAGACCCTCCTCCCGTCACATGACACTTCAGGCATTCCGGGCTCTCATGAGGAGGTTTTGAGAGTCCTTTCTCCTTTGCAATCTTCTTCGCCGCGTCACTCTTCAGTGCCTCAAACGCCTTTGCGTGGCCACTCTTCTCCCAGACTACGAACGCCGTTCCACCCTTGCCGGACTTGTGGCAGGTGGCACACAATTTTGTTCCAGTGTATTTGTTCTGGGCCTGACCTGTGTAAGCATACACCAGGACTGGTAGCAGAATCGAAAGAACTATCTTGCTTGATTTCACAGGAAGTCCTCCTCAGTGTTCAGCATTCGCTTTTATTCTGAATCTTTCCTCTGCGCTTGCTCGTCCCGCTCACGTTCCTCTCGTTCGCGCTGATGAATCTCCTCAAGCTCCAGCGGATGCTCTTCTTCCATTTCTTCTTCTGAGATCGTACCCTTCCACCAGGCGAGGTTCATCGGATAGACGTCGGGGTTGACGAGGACAAAGTAGAAATGCCAAACCACAATAGCAAGAGTTGCAAGCCATGCTTCGTAATAGTGTATTGCAAGTCCTACATCCCACCAGAGTTTTCCCATCAGGCCGATGAATGTGTTTTCGAACCAAAGCACAAAACCTGTAAAACCCATGACAGCAGTTCCCCATACGAGAGCCCAATATTCGACTTTTTCGATATAGCTGAACCGGCCGAATTTCGGCTTGACATCAGAGATGCCGAGGTTGTAGGCAATCACCTTGAACGGATCCGTCAGATCCTTCGTGACCGGAAGGAGATCGCGGAGCAGCGCCTTCCCGCGTGGGACAAGAAGGAGGTAATACAGGTGGTAAGCCGAAGCGGCAAGCATGGCAACGCCGGCAATCCGGTGGAGCAGACTCCGGATCCCGAAAACGGCAGGGCTCAGTTCGCGAACGGGTACCACCCACCACGCGTCGGGGAACTTCAGCATGAAGCCGGTAATGACGAGCGTAACAAACGAAATCATCAGCGTTCCGTGCTGAATCCTCTCACTCAGACTCATGCGAAGATACAGCCTGTGTGGAACCTGCCGATGAACAACAGCGCCGCGCCGCACAGCGAATTTTTGCCGCGATTTCCTCAGGAAATCCAGAAGGTTGTGGAGAAACATTCCTCCCACTGTAACCACAATGAGGCCGATGTACACCGAGGTCACAAATGAGAGGATCTCTTCATCTTCTGATTCACCATCGACATGCACCTTCCCCGCGGTGAAGTTCTGGTTCGCGCCGGGGTGACAAGATCCACACGTTTGCGCCAGGTTCGCCTTGTGTACCCGCGAAGCCGGATCGCTTGAGGGTAATATATCATGGACTCCGTGGCAGCTCGCACAGTTTGCAACCTCTATGGATCCCCCCTTACCCGCAAGCCCGTGGTAGCTGTCCTCAAAGGTCGAAAAACGATCTGATGAGAGCCCATACTTCTCCGTCAGCCTCACAGACGCGTGGCAAGGGGAGCAAACCTGAGCCGAAACGTTCTTCGGTGATACCGGAGAGAGCTCATTTCTTGGGGAGAGGATCCCGTGCTCACCGTGGCAATCCGTACACGTCGCAGAGGCGAAGATTCCCGCTGCAACCGCCTTGCCATGGGTGCTCCTTTCGTACAAAGCGGCAACATCGCCATGACATGCTCCGCACGTCGCGGCAATATTCTGTTTGGCCACGGATGAGGTGGGATTGGATCCCTTCTTCATTTCGTGGCTACCGTGACAATCCGTACAGGTCGCCGCGCCCTGATTCCCTTCGCGAAAGGCTACGCCATGAACGCTCTGTTCATACGATCCAATGAAGCCGGCCGAAGGTCCAACGCGTGCGCGAACTTCAGGGTTGTCAAGATGACAACTCAGACAAAGACCGGCTTGTTGCGATCTCGAGGTGGCAGCAGAGTCTGCCGAGGGGG
>DAIPLH010000318.1:3108-4041 GCA_036769325.1 Bacteroidota bacterium | reverse complement strand
GGGAATTCTTGGGTTTGCTGTTTCGGAGGAACAAGCCACGAATCCGGACAGTCTCCTGACCTCATCCCCGGCTATGAGCTATCAATTCCAGAACCGGGGAGAATGGGGAACTTTGAACCGGGGCACTGGTGAAACGGGGCATCTTTACATTCCGGAGTTCTTTGTGCCTTTCCGGAGAGCGTCCCTGATGGATATTGAGGACCTCTGGATTCCAAAACCCATCTGGACGGACATCATCCTTAATGTTCTTGCATTTGTTCCCCTTGGGATCCTCCTCTGCTTCTTCCTTCGCAAGGCATTTCATCCTCTCATGGTGGTGCTGCTTGTTCTCATTGCCGCGTTTGGCCTGAGTCTCTGCATCGAAATGCTCCAGGTCTATCTTCCTCGAAGGTGGTCAACGTTCACGGATGTCGCAACGAACTCCATCGGAGCACTTCTTGGAGCAATAACCTGGCTTCTCGGCGCGGGCAGTCAGATTGGAAGGAAGCTCAAACAAGCCACCGCAATTCCGCCGGATTCATCTCGGGACGTCTCTTCATGAACAAACAACCGACGCTGCCTGATCTCGATGACGATATTCTGGATCGGGACCCAATCAAACAATTCAACGAATGGTACCAGCTCGCAATTGACCATGGACTCAAACATCCTGGTGCAATGTCTCTGGCCACGGCGACAAGAGACGGCATGCCTTCCGTCCGAATCGTCCTGCTGAAGCAGAGTGACCGGCGGGGGTTCGTCTTCTATAGTAACTATGAAAGCAGGAAGGGGAGAGAACTTGCAGAAAACCCAAAAGCTGCCCTTGCTTTCTTCTGGCCGGAGTTTGACAGATCCATTCGTATCGAGGGGATGATCACGAAACTCAGTTCGGAGGAGTCTGACAAATATTTCGCGGAACGGCCGAGGGAGGGACAGCTCAGTTCGCTCACTTCA
>DAIPLH010000318.1:0-3098 GCA_036769325.1 Bacteroidota bacterium | reverse complement strand
GGATTGTGAAAAACCGGGCAGAGCTTGATGAGCGATATGAGAAATTGCGGAACGAGTACGAAGGGAAAGAGATTGCGCGTCCGTCACACTGGGGTGGGTATCGCCTGAAACCGGAGGCCATCGAATTCTGGCAGCACCGCTATGCCAGATTGAATGACCGGATTCTGTACACTCTTATGACTGACGGCTCCTGGTCCGTTTGCCGCCTTGCTCCCTGATGTTGTTTGAGGGCGGCGAGGTTTTTCCGGGCCATCCGAACCGGCCGAGGTCGATCTTTCCATTCACCACCACAACTCCTTCCCGCGCCAACATCTTTTCCTGGCGGATATCCCCGCCGCTCACCCTTCGGAGAGAGATTTTTCCCTGCGCATTGATCACGCGATGCCAGGGAACCATGCTTCCCTTTGGCAGGGCATGGAGCGCGTAGCCCACCAGACGTGCATGAGAAGGGAGCCCGGTCAAACGTGCGACCGTGCCGTATGTGGAAACCCGGCCGGTCGGTATTCGTGTGACCGTCTTCCAGATGCGGGCGTATGAGTCAGGGATTCTGCGATCCGGCCGCACGATGGATCAATCGGGTTTTTCGATCAATGACATCAGTGTCGCCATATTCTCGACGTCCTCCGTCATCAATTCATCCTTTTCTGTCTCAAGGACTTTCGGGACAGCATCGAAGCGACGGTCATTCATCAGTGCACGGAATGGGAGTAATCCGATCTGACCTTTTCCGATGTGCGCATGACGGTCGCGCTTGGACCCGAACTCTTTTATAGAGTCGTTGAGGTGAATTGCAGTGATCCGTTCAATCCCGAGGATTCTTTGAAATTCATCCATTGTGGTTCCCCATCCTCCTTCAGTATGGATGGGATATCCTGAGGCAAACAGATGACACGTATCGATACACACGGCCATCCGCTCGGGCGCTTTAACAAGGTCAATGATGGTTGCCAGCTGTTCGAACCGGTAGCCGAGGTTTGTTCCCTGCCCGGCAGTGTTCTCCAGCGTGCTCAGAGTTCTGCACCCCGGAGTTTCCTCATGGGCCCGGTTCAGGGCGTCAGCAATCGCGCTGAGGCCTGCCTCCTCACCTGCACCGGTGTGAGAGCCGGGATGAAAAATCAGCGAACCGATTCCAAGCGCATCGCACCGGCGCAACTCGTCGATAAAGGCAACCCTGGAATGATGCGCGGTCTGCTTGTTTGTTGAGCACAGGTTGATGAGATAGGAGGCGTGGGTAACGACATGATGAATTCTTGCTTTGGCCTGAACCCTTTTGTAGGTTGCGACGTCGGTTTCGCTCAGGGGTGACGACCGCCACTGGTTGGCGTTTTTTGTGAAGATCTGGATTGCCGTGCAGCCAATACTTGCGCCCCGCTCGAGAGCGGTATGCAGGCCGCCGTTGATGGACATGTGCGCACCGAGAAGAATTTCCATGAGACAAAAGATACAAATCAGGACACACAACTGAAAGCCTGAGGATGAGAGTGAATAAAGAGAGAAATCGATCGCTGCTCGTTTGCGGGTTGATGTCGGGGACCTCGCTCGACGGCGTCGACGCCGTTCTTGTGCGACTCCAGAGAAGAGATGATGGGTTTTCGATCAGGCGTCTGGCATTCTCTCATACTTCGTACCCGCGCGGACTGAAAGCAATGTTGCTGAAGAACAGTGCGCGGGATAGCAGCAATGTTGAAGACATTGCCCGGCTGAATTTCCTGCTCGGCGGTATATCAGCCGACGCGGTGCGCAAAGTAGCCCGGAAGGGAGGAATCGCCGCGACAAAGATACAGCTGATCGGCTCTCACGGACAGACAATCGCTCACCTTCCCCGCCCAATGCGCCTGTTCAGGAAGAAGATCTCTGCGACTCTGCAAATCGGGGATCCGTCCGTGATCGCCGCGCAAACAGGCGTTCCGACGATTGGTGACTTCCGCGTAGCGGATGTCGCTGTTGGCGGCCAGGGTGCCCCGCTGGTCCCGTATTTCGACTGGCTTGTCTTTCGCTCGAAATCCAGAAACCGGGTTCTCCTGAACATCGGAGGGATTGCAAATCTCACGCTGCTCCCCGCGGGATGTTCGCTGAACGACGTCCGCGCATTTGACACCGGGCCGGGTAACATGGTCGTGGATGCGTTGATGCAACGCTTCTACGGACGCCAATTCGATGTGAATGGCAGGTCTGCTGCAGGTGGGAGGGTGGCCAAAGATCTCCTTGCGAAAGCAATGCGGAACGAATACTTCCGCCGTCCGCTCCCGAAGTCGGCCGGCCGTGAAGAGTTTGGGGATCGGTTTGTCGCAGGATTCCTGAAAAGCACAGCGAAGATGAAGAAGAGGGATATTATTGCCACTGCTTCGGTGGTTACACCTCTTGCAATCCATGAAGCCTGCATGAGATACGGGCGGTGGAAGGGAGGTATCGACGACCTGATCATCAGTGGTGGAGGGGCAAGGAATAAGTTCTTCATGACAACTCTCAGAGAATTGTTCGGGGGAGCCGCCGTGAAAACCACAGATGAATTCGGCATCCCGGTGCAGGAAAAGGAGGCAATCTGCTTTGCAGTTCTCGCTTATGAGACATTCATGGGCAGAGCCGCCAACCTTCCGTCCGTAACTGGTGCGCGACGAAGGGTTGTTCTGGGCAAGATCTGCCAACCCTGAGGGAAGGGGTCGCAACGTGAGCGAAGCGGGTTTGCAAATCTGACAGAGAGGAAGTATATT
This sequence comes from Bacteroidota bacterium, assembly GCA_036769325.1. Classification (GTDB taxonomy): domain Bacteria; phylum Bacteroidota; class Ignavibacteria; order UBA10030; family UBA6906; genus DAIPLH01. Next base: position 387 of record DAIPLH010000318.1, on the reverse strand, counting down.
CATCGCCATGAGGCTTGACCGAATGCGAAAGACCAGCATACTCCTCCTCGCGACGTACGTTTCGTGCCTTGCCCTCGCTGAAGTTACACACTTGCATCACCACCTCGCCCGTATAGATACGGAATCCTTTGCCGTCCATGCGTGCGGAAATGTCGAGCTCCACAAGCCGCTCGATTGGATCGGTCAGTGTACGTTGTGCCGTGAGGGCCATGGCAGACTCATGGTTACAATCCATGAGCCTTCCGGGCATGATCTGATCATCAGTCCGCTTTCGGTCGTTCCTCACCGCGACGAAACACCGCACAGCGAAACTCTCTCCTCTCAAGGCCCCGCGCGAGCACCTCCCGCCTCCTGACACAGATTCCGCCTGAAGAACTAGCGGAATGG
>DAIPLH010000317.1:0-4054 GCA_036769325.1 Bacteroidota bacterium | reverse complement strand
CAGGATCGGAAAGCGCATCTCCTGCCTTGATTGCCGCCTTGCACGAATACGATTTCGCAAGCACGTCACGGGAATCCGGAAGTATTCGTGTTCCTGAATCTCTCTGTTGGAAGAGTATACCCCGGAGCACATCGGCTTCATTCCCCTCTTTCACTCCGTGGGGAACGCATTCGACGACGAATGTGTCACGACCAAATGGGCGTACGACGAAACCGATTTGCTCAAGGGCCGGAAGCATTTCAGTCAGTACGAGTGCATCCGGAGGACTGAGCTGCAGCGTCTGAGGAAAAAGGAGCTGTTGTCCCGGTTGGTCACCACTCGAAAAGCGATGGACGATCTGTTCATACAGGACTCTTTCGTGAGCCACATGCTGGTCCACAAGCATCACTCCACCCTGCACCTGCAGGAGAATGTATTTTCGATGAAGCTGACAGATAGGCCCGGATGCAAACTCAGCGGGATGCATCTCGGTTTGGTCTTCAGGCTTCGCCCCGGTGTTGCCGCGATCTTGCTCCCCTGCTCCAACCATCAGCGATGCAGCCACAGCCTGACCATCCCCTTGTCTTCCACCCCAATTGCGTTCATTCCAAAGGTGCTGGCGGGGTGTAAAGCGCAGGGATGACTCACCCTCGGAGCCCGCTCCTGCAACTTCCAGTGCGGGGACATGTCCTGTCCCTGAGAGTGATTTTTGCACAAGCGAGTGAAGAAACCGGTACACAGCCCCCTCATCCTCGAACTTTACCTCAAGCTTTGCCGGATGGACGTTCACATCAACTCTCGAGGGGTCAATGGTCATTTGAAGCATGAAGAATGGATAAGCGCTCTTGATCATCAGGTGTTCGTACGCGCTGAAAACGGCATGGTTAAGGCTGCGACTGACGACATAACGCCGGTTCAGGAACAGAAACTGTTGCGGCTTCACTTTCCGGCCGAACGAAGGTTTACCAATGTACCCCGTTACTTGCAGGATGTCATTCTGCTCATCAACCGGAATCATTCCCGACACCTCATAGTCACCAAAGACATCAACCATTCGTTCGGACAATGTTGCGGGCTCAAGGTCGAGCACCGTCTTCCCTTCACTGATGAAACGGAAGCCAACATCGGGACGGCTGATCGCCATGCGTTGGAGAGTATCGTAGGTCTGCCGGAACTCGGTGGTTCTGCTTCGAAGAAACTTCCGTCGCGCGGGTATGTTGTGGAACAGGTTGCTGACGGTGACAATCGTTCCGATTTCCCTCCCTTCGAATGTGCGAAGGGGAGGGTTTCCCCCATGACATGAAAGAACAACGGCCATCTCGTCTCTCTGCCTACGGGTCTTCAAAACCAGACGGGACACGGACGCAATGGAGGGCAGGGCTTCGCCCCGGAAACCGTACGTCAAGATGGCTGCCAGATCATCAACAGATTCTATCTTGGAGGTCGCATGCCTCTCCAGGGAGAGTACTGCATCGTCTTCTCCCATTCCGGTGCCATTGTCGGCGACCGTGATCGCTGCTTTCCCCCCATCCTCGATTGAGATGATTACACGCGTCGCACCTGCATCCAGGGAGTTCTCCAGAAGCTCCTTGACAACCGAGGCAGGTCTCTGGACGACTTCGCCCGCGGCGATCTTGTTGGCGAGGTGTCCGGGGAGGATTTTCACAGACGAACCGGTCATTGTCGGTCCTTAGTATTCATTCCGGAAAAGAGGGCATCAACAAACTCAGATTGGTCGAACGGTTCAAGGTCCCCAATCTCTTCACCGACTCCAACATAGCGAACAGGGATTCCAAGTTCGGACGCAATAGCGAAGACGATCCCTCCCCTGGCTGTTCCATCAAGCTTGGTGAGAACGATCCCGGTGACTGCGACTGCGTCTGAAAACAGGCGAGCCTGCTGAAGTCCGTTCTGGCCGGTCGAAGCATCCAGCACAAGGAGAACTTCGTGCGGCGTGGACGGATCCACCTTTTGCAGGACCCGTTTGATTTTCTTCAGTTCTTCCATGAGATTGACGCGTGTGTGAAGGCGTCCGGCCGTGTCAATGATGAGAACATCAGTTCCGGAAGCACGGGCGGAATGAAAAGCATCAAAGGCAACAGCTGCAGGGTCCGCGCCAGGCTCCTGCTTGAGAAGCTGAGCACCTGCCCTTTGCGCCCAGACCTCAAGCTGCTCGTTCGCCGCAGCCCTGAATGTATCTGAAGCCGCAATCAGCACACTCTTTCCTTCAGAACGGTAGCGATCCGCGAGCTTGCCAATGGTCGTCGTCTTTCCAACTCCGTTTACACCAACCACCAGCACGACAAGCGGCTTTGATGACACAGTAGAAAAAGATTTCTTTTCCTGGGAGGAAGAGCCGTTGGATAAAGACATTACGACCGCTTTCTTCAACAATGCATTTAGCCCGGCTTCATCCAAAGGGCGGTCCTCTTTTGCCAAAGCTTGGAGGGTCTTTACGATAGATGCTGAGGTATCGACGCCAACATCTGCGCCAATGAGGATCTCTTCCAGGTTGGAAAGGGTATCGTTATCAATCGTAATCCCTCCCTGGAACAGCCTGGAGATCTGGTTTCCCAGGTTTTCTCTCGTCCTGGCAAGGCTTGCCCGGATCTTCCCAAAGCCGAGTTTTTCGATCACACCCATTTTGGGTTATTCCCTCCCGATAACATGCGAAATCTCTTCCAATAAAGACCGAGGGAGAGAACCATCATCGCTGAACTGACTATCATAAGAATATCGGTTACGAACCCGCTGCAGCCGATGACCAGAATGAATAAAAGAAGGGAAATAATGCCGACTGTCCATTTTCCTAATTCGTTAGAGGGAACCAGAATGCCTGTTTTTCGCTTCAGATAGACCCCGCCCGCAAGGATAATGAGATCTCTTCCCAAACCAAGCACCAGAAACCATGCAGGAAGCTCACCCTGTACAAAAAGCACAAACAAAACAGACGCCACTGCAACCTTGTCCGCCAACGGGTCAAGGATTTTCCCCCAATCGGATTCCTGACCAAATCTCCGCGCGGCGTAGCCGTCAAGTTTATCCGTGATAGCTGCAACGATCATGATTGCTCCCCCCCAGAGCCTCCCGTCGGGAGTACCATCCTCCATGACGATGACGAAGGGTATGGGAAGAAGCAGTCGGAAAAGACTCAGGATATTCGAAAGCGTGAAAAACCGGCGGGAAAGGTCAGTCGAAGTCAGTTCAGATGTCTCAGAGGCAGGCGCCGTCACCCTTCATTCTCATCCTTCTTGTGGGTCAGATCCACCTTCACCGGGTACTCTCCACTGAAGCATGCAGTACAATATTGCTCTCCGTTTTCGTGCGGAACGGAATCCAACATGTCTTCAATAGAAAGGTAGCCAATGCTGTCAACCTGGAGTTCCTCACCAATTTTCTCCACATCCCCATCACATCGGTTTGCAATGAGCTCGTCAGGCGTGGGAAAATCCATTCCGTAATGACATGGGTACTTAATAGGGGGAGACGAAACGCGAAAGTGAACCTCCTTCGGGCCCGCCTGCCTTACCAACTGAACAAGTTGTTTTGACGTTGTACCGCGAACGATGGAATCATCTACAATAACGACCACCTTACCATTGAGCACTCCACGAACAGTGTTGAATTTTGTCTTCACCCGGTTTTCTCTGACATCCTGCCCCGGTTGGATGAAGGTGCGTCCGATGTAGTGACTGCGGATGAGGCCGATTTCCAGCTTCGCATTCACTTCCTCTTTCTGCGCTTGCTGTACAAATCCCATCGTCGCGGTGTTACTGGAATCGGGCACGTTGATGACAATCTGTTTTTCGTCCGGATCTTTCGGCACCACCGGCCGGGTCGACGCCAGGGTCTTTCCTAATTTCCTTCGCACCTTGTCGACGCTGTGGCCGAACACATGGCTGTCGGGTCGTGAGAAATAGATGTACTCAAACACGCAATGGCGTGGTGGAGATGGCTTATCATGAATTCTTATCGAAACAGGGGTTCCCTTCTCCATTGCTTCGCGGTCGATAATCACCATCTCACCGGGGAGGACATCTCTGATATACTCGGCATCGATGATATCAAAGGCAAC
>DAIPLH010000316.1:0-4057 GCA_036769325.1 Bacteroidota bacterium | reverse complement strand
TCTTCACCTGAACCAGGCGTGTTGCTCCATGTGTCCCAGTCTGTGCTGTTCTGTAGAACAAGCTGCACCGAAGGTGTGTAGGCTTCGAAGTCATCCATGAAAACGTTCGGGTCAACCAGAGGTCGCAGTGTATCGGCCTTGAAGTGGTAGTCATCGAAGTACATCTCATCATTGGCCGTCGCACCATAGAAGTCGTTGGCATCCAGTTGAAGTGTTCCACCGCCTCCGGTCCACTGCCATTGGTGAATCACGGTCCCATCCAGAACAAACTGTGCCAGGTCCTGATCCAGGTCAACGATCACTTCTACCAGTTGCCAGGTGTTCTCGGTCCAGGTGAAAGGCACCGTTGTACCGTCCGGTATGAGCCGGCCTGCTCCGGCAGCATCAAAATACACTTCCATCGACCAGTAGTTTGGATTGGGATCAAATCCGGACATCGTGTTGAAGTATCCTGATTTGCCGGTCGGAATATAGGTCTGGAACGATATACCCCAGGAGCCTGTTGTCCGACTTCCATGGCGACGGATCAGGTCATTCCCGGATTGGATCCACACCGAGTTCGCACCACCGTAGGCATACGCATCCGTGACAAACGGATCTTCACCTGAACCAGGCGTGTTGCTCCATGTGTCCCAGTCTGTGCTGTTCTGTAAAACAAGCTGCATCGAAGGTATGTAGGCTTCGAAGTCATCAAAGAACTCATCAGGGTTGGCCCCGAACACCCCGATACTGTAGTCATCGACGTACATCTCATCGCTCGTCGTGGCACCGTAGAGATCGGTTGCCTCAAGCTGGAGAGGGCTGCCACCACCATTGGCGCCAAGTGTCCATTGCCATCCGTAGACCTCCACACCTTCGAGGACGAACTTGGCAAAATCGGTATCCAGATCAACAATCAACTGGCAATCAATCCACTCACCCTGCGTGTAATTGAACGTAGCCGCCGAAACCGCGCCGGCATTCAGTGATCCATCCCCGCCGACGTTAAAGTAAACCTCCATTGCCCAGTTGGATGTAGCTCCGTTCCAATCAGCGAGCGTGTTGAAGTATCCCGCTTTCCCGGCAGGGATATACATCCTCCAGTTCAGATCCCAAATACCTTCAGTAAGGGACCCGAATGATTTCACCGCATCGTTCAGACTCACAATGACCACCGCGTTAGGAGAGCTGTTAAACTGCGCAGCCGAAACAAATGGATCCTCACCCGTACCGGCGCCGCCGCTCCAGAGTTCCCAGTCAGTTGGGTTTTGGACAACAAGCTGTATGCCTGCCGTGTACGAATCGAAATTGTCAAAGAAGTCATATCCTTCTGTCCCACCGGATACGCCCGAGGCACGATCCGATGTGGCTTGTTGCGTAACAGTTGCGTCGGTCGAACTGTGCAACTTTGCAGCATCGGCCATCGCCATCTGCGGCAAGCCGAGTGCAAGAATAAGAAGAGAAATAGAAACAAACCATTTCATGGATACCTCCGTTGAATAGTTAGATGTAGATCTGAATGTTTAGCAAATGAAATTGATGACTGATCGTCCTCCACCCTCTTTCCCACCAGCGATGCGATTGCGGCAGAAGTGTCATCCGAAGCGGAACATAAACAATGGTAGACATTTAGAGCATGAGGCTCTCCGCACGTTTGGAGATCAATGTTGCGCTCATTACCCTTCAGGATGGAACAGGAAATTTGCCATGCACCTGGTGCACAACAACCCCCTGAGGCTTCTGGGGCAATTTAGGATTCACAAGGCTTAGATGCAAGCTTTCTCATTTTCCAGTAGTGCTCATTTTGGTTTCCAATAAACTCACCCCCGGCTCTGAATGGCCAAACACCCCCCGCCTGACCACATAGGACATTGGAGGCGGGCAGGCCTCTCTTTCAGAAAGAGAGGGGGTTTGGGGGTGAGTTGTCTTTGATAGATGAACGAAGAACGAGGAATCCAAGGGACCCACTGGGGCTATTCGCATTTTTTTGTACATTTCATCACACTTATCAGAGAGGCTGGTTCCCCTCCTATGACAGAAATCGGTCAACTGCTTCAAACAGCAATCAGAACAGCCGTTACAGCTGGAAAATTCCTTAAAGAAAACGTCGGAAAAGTGAAAAATATCCGGATTAAGGAAGGGGAGGGTCGAAACCTTGTCTCCGAGGTCGACCAGAACTCGGAGAAGATGATCATTGACTCCCTTCTCGGGGAGTACCCGGGCCATTCGATCCTTGCCGAGGAAGGAGGAACGGGGGCCCCATCCTCAGAATACCGGTGGATCATCGATCCGCTTGATGGAACCACCAATTTTCTCCACGGCATTCCAATCTTTTGTGTCACAATCGGGCTGGAATTCAAAGGCAAAATGGTGGCAGGGGTCGTTTATGATCCCAACTTCGACGAGTTGTATGTGGCCGAACGTGGAAGAGGCGCAACGCTCAACGGATCCCCGATTTATGTCTCCCGGACTGCTGCCTTGAGCGAGAGTCTGCTCGTGACAGGTTTCCCTTATGATGTGGCGACAAATCCGGACAGGGCGATCGAAAGGTTTATCGGTTTTCTGAAGGCGAGCCGTGGCGTACGGAGACTCGGATCAGCCGCACTCGATCTTTGCTGGGTCGCAGCGGGAAGATTCGATGGGTTCTGGGAGGTCAATCTGCATCCGTGGGATATCGCGGGAGGGATTGTGATCGTGCTGGAGGCTGGTGGGAATGTCACTGACTTCCACGGCCGGGAAGCTGACATCCTGCACAAACAAATCCTCGCTTCGAACGGACGTCTTCACTCCGAAATGGAGAAAGTCCTTGCTGCAGCGGAAGCTAGTACCGATCCAACAAGGTGATTCAACTCGAGGTGACCGTAAGTGTTTTTTGGATCGAGTACTGTGCCCCTTTGTTGTAGAATCATTTAGTTGGGGGGCACTAGTGCTCGCTTTCTGTAACCGCCGAGAAACGTCTCTCGAGCTTTACGAGGATCACCCGCAGGACCTCTTCCTTCTCCTCCAACCCCTTTCTGTACTTTTCATCATCGGTATCAAGAATCTCCGTGCGGAGATCCGTGAGATACTCTTTCAGGACTTCAGTGAGAATATGTTGCTCTCTGGGAGTGGAGAAGATCGACATAGAGAGAAATGGTTAGAACGAACGGTCTACGACTCTACGAGTCGTAGACTCGTAGAGAAGGTGGTGCTAGTACAGGTTCACCATATCCAGCACCATGTAAACGCACACCCCGAGGAATACTATACCAAAGAATGAAACAATCCCGAGCACGCCCACTCTCTCCCTTGTTCGTTGCCAATCGATGTTTCGGACAGGCCGGGTTTTCACAACCATATCACCGTTGACAATGGTCTGACAGGAAAGCCGGAGGTTCTTGTCCGCAACCTTTGCCACAGCGAGATTGCCGATAAGGGTAGCTTCCTCGTCCTGACTTCTCGGTGAAGCGCCCTTGCCATCCACAACCTCAACGGCACATGTGCCGCAGAAATTGTTTCCTCTGCAGTTGGTAAGAAGGGTGATTCCCTTGTACGGCGTGATGCCGAACCGGAGCATTGCTTCCCGGAGATTCGTCCCGGCTTCAACTTCGTGAGATCGGTATTGATGATAGAATGTAACGACGGGCATTTCCTGGACCTTCAGGGTTTTGTGTGCCTGATATATTTCTTTTCCAGTCCGGGTGAGACATGGAACATGTAGTTGTTCAAAAATTCGAGCTTGTCATCCTTCTCGGAAATCTCCACCTGCAGGAGATCACGAAGGGAGATGAAACCGACGAGCTTATCGTCCTCGATCACCGGCAAGTGCCTGCAGCCCGCCATCCGCATCTTCCTGAGGCATGACTCATAGGTCTCGTCAACCGCTGCAACGACCAGCTCTTTTGTCATGACGTCGCTCACCAGCGTCATCGCCGGAGCAAGACCTTTTGCCACCACCCTGTTGATCAGATCCCGCTCGGAGAACACCCCGATAAGCCGCTCCCCGTCAACAACCGGAGTTGCGCCAATATTGTACTGGGTCATAAACTCGGCCGCTGCCTGGACGGTCGTCCCCTTTTCGACGGTGTACATCGAGCGA
>DAIPLH010000030.1:13682-14693 GCA_036769325.1 Bacteroidota bacterium | reverse complement strand
GCCTTCACACCCGATGATCGAATGGTCTCAGTCGGCCGAACTATCTTCAATGACTTTCAGTGCGCAAAGTGCCATCCTACAGGGAACGCAGCTCCCCGTGAGGGAGAGGTCAGCACGCAGGATCTGGCTCCGGACCTCACAAAGGCACGTGGCCGCTTGAAGCCCGAATGGATTGTGAGCTGGCTTGCAGATCCCGGCAAGATCCAGGAGGGAACACGGATGCCGACGTTCTTTCCTGACGGTCAGTCTCCCTTACCAGACGTCTTGAATGGAGATGCTCAGCAACAAATGGTGGCGATCAGGGACTATCTCATGACGATCGGTCCGCCAGGACGATCTTCTGCAGGAATGCCCTGAAAACAACAAATGGTACACTCACTTAAATCAACTTCAGAAAATGGAGAGGTCGTAATGATGGGAAAGCTTGTTTTGATGGCGATGATTGCCACGATTGTTGTGACTGGTTCTGTCTACGCAGGTGATGTCAGCGGTAAGATTTCCTTCGGTGGAACGGCCCCAAAACCGACCCGGCTCAGAATGGACGCCGACAAGGTTTGCAAGGCAGCTCACAAGGACGCGGTCCAGAGTCAGGAAGTGGTCGTCAATGCAAACGGTACGCTCAAAAATGTTCTTGTCTATGTTAAGGATGGTTTGAAGGTTAAGAAGTTCAATGCCCCGAAGGACAAGGTAAAATTTGACCAGATTGGATGTTTGTATACACCTCATGTCCTCGGCATTCAAACCGGCCAGGAGATTGAGGTCGTCAATAGTGATCCAACACTCCACAACGTGCATTCGCTTTCCAAGGAAAATCCCTCGTTCAATGTCGCGCAGCCAAAGAAGGGGATGATCCTTACAAAGAAGTTTGAGAAAGAAGAAATTTTCAAGGTCAAATGTGAGGTTCATACCTGGATGGGCGCATACATGGGTGTGTTCAGTCATCCATTTTTTGCAGTGACGGGAGATGACGGTACGTTTAACCTCCAGAAGCTTCCCGCGGGAGATTATACC
>DAIPLH010000030.1:11766-13672 GCA_036769325.1 Bacteroidota bacterium | reverse complement strand
CCTGGCACGAAAAGTACGGGACCCAGACCATGAAAGTCACAGTTGGTGCATCCGATAAGAAGACTGCCGACTTCACATTCACCGGCAAGTAAAGATCCGGTTTCGAGTGACCCACCGAGAATTAGAAGAAAGGACCCACTGTCTTGAGTGAGAGCAAAATAAAGGAAAGAGAGGAAGGGCCAAAGGGAGTCGCGCAAACCCATGGTGGACATGCTCACCATGGAGAACATGATCATCACCCCTCCTTCTGGAGGAAGTATGTGTTCTCCACTGATCACAAGGTGATCGGCATCCAGTATGGAGTCACAGCGCTGATATTTCTTTTGTTCGGCTTCCTCCTGATGATGCTCATGCGTTGGCAGCTCGCCTATCCGGGAGAGGCATTACCGTTCAAGTGGCTCTCGGATCTCCTCGGCCCTGATAGGATGCCCGACGGGATCATGTTACCGGAGTTCTACAATCAGCTTGGCGCCATGCATGGCACAATCATGGTGTTCCTTGGCGTGGTTCCGCTTGCAGTAGGTGCGTTCGGGAACTACGTCATGCCTCTTCAGATTGGCGCTCCGGATATGGCCTTTCCGAAGCTGAACATGGCAAGCTACTGGGTTTATTTCCTGGGTGGCGTTACCATGCTCGTGAGTTTCTTCGTGCCCGGGGGCGCCGCAAATTCAGGTTGGACCTCATATGCGCCTCTCTCGGTCATAGCGACAACCGGCCAGACTATGTGGCTCGTGGGTATGGTCTTTCTGATTACCTCATCCCTGCTCGGGTCGGTCAATTTCATCGTCACAATCATTCAGCTGAGGGCGCATGGATTGACGTTCATGCGGCTCCCGTTCTTTGTCTGGGCGCAGTTTGTGACATCGTTTCTTTTGTTGTTGGCTTTTCCTCCACTCGAAGCTGCGGGCGTTCTTCAACTAATGGACCGGGTTGCTGGAACAAGCTTCTTTCTGCCGTCCGGACTGGTGGTGAGTGGTGTTCCGCTCACGAACTCCGGAGGGGGAAGTCCCTTGCTGTGGCAGCATTTGTTCTGGTTTCTTGCACATCCCGAGGTGTATGTTCTCATCCTCCCCGCAATGGGGATTGTAGCAGAAGTCATTGCTAACAACACACGGAAGCCGCTGTGGGGATACAAGTCACTGGTGTTTGCGACAGTCTTCCTGGGATTCATGTCTTTCGTTGTCTGGGCCCATCACATGTTTCTGACAGGAATGGGAACCACGATCAGCACCTTCTTCCAAACAACAACGATGATCATCTCGATACCATCGATCATCATCCTCACAGCTCTCTTCCTGTCACTGTGGGGAGGTTCGATACGATTCACGACGCCGATGCTGTTCGCCCTCGCATTCCTCCCGATGTTTGGCATTGGAGGGCTTACCGGTCTTCCGCTCGGACTTGCTCCACCTGATATTCACTTGCATGATACCTACTACGTCATCGGGCACTTCCATTATGTCGTAGCGCCCGGCACCCTTCTTGCCCTCTTTGCAGGAATCTACTACTGGTATCCGAAAGTGACCGGCCGAAAGCTGGATGACCGACTGGGGAAAATCCATTTTTGGGGATCTTTCATCTTTCTTAATGGTGTCTTCCTCCCCATGTTTGTTCAGGGTCTCGCAGGCGTTTCGAGGAGATTGTATGACGGCGGATCCATCTATGCACATGCGCAGGGAGTTCTCTACCTCAACGAGGTCATGTCAGTTTCCGCCTGGCTCCTCGGCCTTGCACAAATACCATTTATCATCAACTTCTTCATGAGCATCCGGAAGGGGAAGCAGGTCGGGTCGAATCCATGGGAGGCAACAACTCTGGAATGGACCGCGACGACGTCTCCGCCGCTTGCGCACGGCAACTTTGAGACGGCGCCGGAAGTTCATCGGGGGCCGTATGAGTACAGCAG
>DAIPLH010000030.1:8743-11756 GCA_036769325.1 Bacteroidota bacterium | reverse complement strand
AGTTTGCCCGGCAAGGACAAGGACTTCACGCCGCAGAACCAGGCTTAATTTCAGCACCCCGCAAACATGGAAATCCCCTATACCTCAAAGCCCCGCCCCGATACGGGCATCTACAACGCCAAGCTTGGAATCTGGCTCTTCCTCGCATCGGAAGTCATGCTCTTCGGAGCATTGTTCTCCTCCTATGTTTTGCTGAGGGTAGGGGCGGTTTCATGGCCACATGGTTATGACCTGCTGAACGTTCCTCTCGCGACAGTCAACACAGTTGTTCTTATTACTTCAAGCGTTACCATGGTGATGTCCTGGGCATCGCTGATGATGAAGAATTTCTCGCGGTACAGGATGTACATGGGGGCAACGATCCTCCTTGCTGTAGTTTTCCTTGTGATCAAGTATATTGAGTACACAGGGAAATTCTCCCATGAGATTTTCCCCAGCACAAGCACCTTTTACGCGATCTATTTCACAATCACGGGGCTGCATGGCTTGCATGTCATTGGCGGAATCATTGTCAACGCTTACTTTTGGGGAGCCGGAAGCAAAATGTGGAAGAGTGATCCCCAACGATTCACGAATCGGATTGAGATTGCGGGCCTGTACTGGCACTTCGTTGATCTCGTCTGGATCTTTCTCTTCCCAGTCCTCTATCTCTTGTAGGAGAGCGTCATGGAATCAACGAATGTTGAAGCAGTCAAAAAAAGCGTCAGAACCTATATCCTTGTGTTTGTAACGTTGATGGCGCTCACGGTTGTTACCGTGGCGGTCTCATCGCTACACCTGAGTGTGGGTGCTGCAATTGCAGTTGCTCTGGTTATTGCGTCGTTCAAGGCAACACTGGTGGCAGGGTATTTCATGCACCTTATCTCGGAACGGAAGCTGATCTATTCCACATTGGCCCTGACGGCGATCTTTTTTCTTGCACTTATGCTCCTCCCGATCTCACATATGCTCGACGGACTGAGCTAATGTCGCTCAAGGCATTTCATATAGTTTTCATTGCGCTGGCGGCGCTCCTTTCCCTTGGCTTTGCTGCCTGGGAAATTGACCGCTATCTGGCGACGGGAGATTTACTCGAGCTGGTTGGTGCTTTGCTTGCTGTCCTCGCCGGTATTGCTCTTGTTATTTATGGTGTGAGGTTCCTGAGAAAGCTTCGAAAGGTAAGCTTCATTTGAAGAAGAGGTTACTAATACTTCTCGCAGTGCTTTGCGCCACCGCTCAGATGGCGGCGGCATGCCCCAGCTGCTATGGAGATCCGGATTCGCCGATGACAGCCGGGATGAACGCGGCGATCATGATTCTTCTTGGAATAACCGGAAGCGTTCTTGCGGCGGTAACGATCTTCTTTGTGTACCTGCGGAGGCGATGGGTTGCGGTGAACCGCCCCTTTCAGAATATGCTCAACTAACCAGAAACGGAGACCGATCAAGATATGCACGATTTCCTCCAACTCCCGATTGATGCCTCTTCACAAGGGTTTCATGTTGACGATATGATTGTCCTGATGCACTGGCCAGTGTTCTTTCTCTTTTTCATATGGGCGGCATACTTTCTCTATACGCTTTTTCGTTTCAAAGCATCGAGGCACCCGAAGGCCGACACCGTCGGCATCCGCACGCATGCATCAAGCTATCTCGAGGTGGCAGTAGTCGTTTTTGAAGCGGTTGTTCTGATTGGTTTTGCCATACCGATCTGGTCGGATGTGGTTATCGCCTATCCGTCAGAAAGCGAAGCGACGGTTGTTCATGTCATCGGAGAACAATTTGCCTGGAACGTGCACTATCCGGGGCCTGACGGAAAATTTGGCCGGAGGGAGATTTCATTGGTTACTGCTGAGAACCCGATTGGCCTGGATCGAGAGGATTCGGCCGGGGTGGACGACATCACGACCATCAACCAGCTGACGCTCCCGGTTAATACCGATATCCTTGTCTACCTTTCAAGCAAAGACGTTATCCATAGCTTCGGTATCCCGCTCCTTCGCGTGAAACAGGACGTAATTCCCGGACAGAGAATACCCATCTGGTTCCGTGCAACGATGACTCAGAAGGAGGTTCAGGATCGCAGCATAGAAACCTTCTCGCTTTCGGAAGAGACAATCCCGACAACCCTGATAAACAGAATTGCGTGTGCAGACTATGGCGATGTCACGAAAGGGACTCTGTTGACTGAGGAGGTTCTTCAATCCATGAAGGCATCAGGAGTGAGGGAAGTTCTTGCCGTTCATGAAACACCAATGGAGGTAGCGTGCGCCCAACTTTGCGGACTTGGCCACTATCGGATGAGGGCAACGGTTACCATCCTGAACAGTGAGGACTACCAGGCGTGGCTTGATGAAGAGGCTTCATATCTTGAATGATGGATCTTATCGGACGGGACTGCACGGGTTCTGCCTGTTTGTTTCGCTGTGCACCCTTCTCCTGGTCGTGGCAGGGGGGATGGTCACGAGTACTGATTCGGGACTGGCCGTCCCTGACTGGCCTCTGAGCTACGGGCAGGTCATGCCGCCGATGGTCGGCGGGATATTCTATGAACATGGGCATAGAATGATTGCGACGTTTGTGGGATTCCTGACTGTAATCCTTGCGGTTTGGCTCTGGAGGGCAGAACAGAGAAGGTGGGTGCGAGTCCTGGGTGGCATTGCGTTGGTTGCTGTCATCCTCCAGGGAGTGCTGGGCGGGCTTACTGTTCTCTACCTGCTTCCAACGTGGATTTCGGTTTCTCATGCAACGCTGGCCCAATCATTCTTTTCACTCACCGTTTTCCTCTCCGTTGTGACATCACGCTGGTGGATCGAAACACGGCCGATTGAAGTAGCGAAACCGGAGACAATCAGAATGCTGGCGCTGCTGACCTTTTGTGCGGTTTTTCTCCAGCTGGTTGTTGGAGCATTGATGCGCCACACTGGTTCAGGGCTTGCCGTTCCGGATTTCCCTCTTGCGTATGGAACGCTGTGGCCTTCTCTCGACGCAGAATCGGTCCTTGCGTTGAATCAACGCAGGGCGGAACTGGACCT
>DAIPLH010000030.1:5362-8733 GCA_036769325.1 Bacteroidota bacterium | reverse complement strand
GTTGCCGGTCGAAGGCATGCAAGTCGCTGTCCATCTCTTACATCGTCTCTGGGCCGTTGTTGTCACATTCTTCATTTTCCTGCTAGCCAACCATATTTTCCGATGGCATCGTGAGATCAGTCGATTTCGGGAAACGGCTGTGATTCTTGTCGTCCTCGTGATTTTCCAGGGGCTCCTGGGTGCTCTCACAGTCTGGACCGGAAAGAACCCGTTCGTCACAACCGCCCACGTTGCGACCGGGTCGCTTCTCCTGGGCATGTCCCTCGCTCTTGTATCGTGTGTCTATCGCCTGCTGGGGTTTCCCAGTCAGAAGAGGGCGGGGGATCTGGCACCGGGGAGGAGTAACGGATGAGTTCACAACTTGAAAATGGGACATTTGTTTTTGCCCGATCGCGGACGGCGGATTTCTACAGTCTCACCAAGCCGGAATTGACATTTCTTTCCGTTCTGACGGCATTGGGCGGAGCATATCTTGCGACCAGTGATCTAACGTCGGGAACTCTCCTTCTTGTGCATGTGATGATCGGGACGATGCTCGTCGGGGCGGGGGCAGGGACGCTCAACCAGTATATCGAACGACGATTTGATGGCATAATGAAGAGGACAGAAAACCGGCCGATTCCCTCAGGAAGGATATCGCCGTCTGAGGCCTTGTTGTTCGGCGTTACTCTTTCAGTCTCGGGAATCTCCTATCTCTTTCTGACGACGAATGTTCTCACCACAATGCTCGGGCTGATCACTCTCTTTTCATATTTGTTCCTGTACACTCCGCTGAAGAGAGTCACCTGGCTTTCGACAGTTGTCGGCGGAATTCCCGGTGCACTACCTCCTGTGATGGGCTGGACCGCAGTGAAAGACCAGATATCACCCGAAGCATTTGCGCTTTTTGCGATATTGTTCTTCTGGCAAATGCCTCATTTCTTCTCCCTCGCGTGGATGTACCGGGCCGATTATGAGAAGGCTGGATTTCCAATGTTACCGGTGCTTGATCCTAAGGGGACAAAGACCAGTGTGCAGATCGTGGGCCACACCGTGTGCCTCCTTATTGCATCCCTGGCGTTGACTCTGGTCGCAGAATTGGGAATGGTCTACTTTATTGGTTCAAGCATTATTGGGTGTGGGTTTCTTGTCTATGCCTTGCGACTCGCTTCGGCAAGAAACAATACTTCAGCCAGAAGCGTCTTTTTTGCCTCCCTCGCCTATTTGCCTCTGCTTCTCGCCGTGCTCGTTTTAGACCGGCTGGTCAGTTTCTGACTAGAACCCCCAGTGTTTTCCTATTCCGACCTTCCGGCTGTCAACGCCGTTCTGAATTCCACAAGCGCTGTATTCCTCCTGGCGGGCTATTATTTTATCAGGCACAAGAACCAGAAAGCCCATAAACGGTGCATGATTGCCGCAGTTACAACCTCGACACTCTTCCTTGTCTCATACCTCATCTACCATTTTGAAGTTGGCAGTGTAGGCTTTAAGGGAGTCGGAGCAATCCGAACCGTCTACTTCACAATCCTTCTCACCCACACCCTCCTGGCCTTTCTCTTGCCGGTCATTGTGCCGATAACCCTCATCCGGGCCCTGCGATCGCGATTCCCCGAGCATCGACGCATCGCGCGCTATACGCTCCCAATCTGGCTCTACGTTTCGGTCACAGGGGTTATTGTTTACCTCTTCCTCTATCAGCTCTTCCCAAGTTAAATCGCACCTAGGATTCTTGATCATTACAACAGTTTAACATCTGTATTGGCAATGCTTTATCACCTACATGTTAAAGGTTATTCTCTGGCTCACTTGAAGGGTGGATCAAAGCACCTTCTACACCTTGCTTCGTAAAGGTCAAGCTTTCCAACCAGGACTCTCTCGGCCAATCTGGGATCTCCGATTCGGGTATTGACTTTTCTCTGGGTCTTGTCGGCCGGGTTCCCGCACCTGACGCAAATTGCGAGTGTCTTCGTTATATACTCCGCAACAGCAAGAAGTTGAGGCATCGGCTCAAAAGGCTTTCCAAGGTAATCCTGATCCAGTCCTGCGATGATGACCCTGGTTCCTTGATTTGCGAGAGTTTCGGCAACATCGACAAGACCGCTATCAAAAAACTGCCCTTCATCAATACCGACCACACGGACATTGTGGGCCAATGGGAGGATATCCGCGGAGCGTTCGACGACGGTAGCCCGCAATCGAATATCGCTGTGTGAAACAATCTGGTCGGAGCTATAACGCTCATCGATCCGGGGCTTGAATATTCCAACCGTCTGTCTTGCTATTTCAGCCCTGCGAAGCCGGCGGATCAATTCCTCCGTCTTGCCGCTGAACATGCAGCCGGCAATGACCTCAATACACCCGGAGCCCGGCGGTGTTTCATGAGGAGAATCGGTGTTTTCCACAATAACCTTTCGATTGAATCATGTCGCAGGAGTGCTTGCCTTCAGCCCGGGCTCTGCTTCTTCCTTCCGGGAGCGATCAAGCAGGGGCGACAGGCAGCAAAGCAGGGCAATCCCGCTCCACAATTTGGGGTAGGCAAGGAGTATCAGGGGAAACTGGGCAAACTGCAAATTCTTGTATCCCAGAGGAACACCAAGAACAATGATTGACGCAAGACAAACGCCATCGAGCCACCCTGGTCTGTTTCCGTTTTGTATTCTTCTCATGATGAGCACGGTCACCCCAATGACAAGGGGAAGGAAAAGCACAAAGTGGTATTCCTCTGCAAGTGGGGCCGTTACAACACCAGCGGCAAGGGCTGCCGCGAAAGAAAGCACATCGAACTTTCCACGATGACGCCTTGCGATGTTCAGGACGAATAACACAAGGGCGAGGTTGAGGACATAGCTCCCGAATCTCAGGAGTTCCTTCGGAGCTACGAAAATCGGAAACGGAAGCCAAACCGGATCATAGGTGAAGAGGTGAAAAAGGAAGCCGTTGATTGTCTGGAACGCGACATGAGCATCGGTTGGGAGGGTGCCAAGGGTGCTGAGAACCTGTGATGAAAAAATCTCCCACGACTGGATGCCTAACCAGGGGATCGTTAAAGCAACAATCAGTGAGATCGTTGCAACAAGGATCAGGAGTTGTCGCCACTTGTGTCTCACCGCCAGCCAGGCAGCAGGGACGATTCCATAGCCTTTTGCCAGAAGGGCAAGAGCGATAGGGATTGAGGAGAGTAGTAACCTTGACCTGGAAATGCCCAGGAGACAGAGACAAAAAAGGAAAAGAAGGACGGAATATATCTGGCCAAGGTAGGCGTTCTCATAGAGCGGCCTCCACAGGAAGAACAGAGTGGCAATCAACGGAGCGAGGGATTCCTTCAATGAAATCCTGTTGACGTGAAGCAGGATGAGCAACGATGCAACGAGGCTTGCAAGAGAAGCGATCCC
>DAIPLH010000030.1:0-5320 GCA_036769325.1 Bacteroidota bacterium | reverse complement strand
AGAGTGAGTTTAGCCCCGGTTGGTGAGAACATAGCGACGGGTGCGAGGACTAATGCGTTGGTCGGAATGTTGTTCGGCATATCCTGGATTCCCTGGATGCCGTACTCCCGGACTTTGCCATTGAACCAGGCATAGTCAAACACCCTGGAAAAGTCATCTTCCTCGAGCAGGACCCGGGCGTAAACATAGTACATCGTGAATCCATGGGTCACTGTTGCCGACCGGCTTATGGTGTAGTACGCAAAAACACCAAAGAGAACTATCGCACCGCTGACCAGCAAACGCCTGGTCAATCGGTTTCCAAGGATTGCGTTGAATCGGGAAGCGATGTCAGAATCTGTCGAAGAGGGCATTCAGGGGGCTGGTGTATGAGGTACAGACGCAAGTATGGCATCGCTCGAGGGAATAGCTCCGGACTTCCGTCCTGGTGTTGCGCAGCTTCCCGGTTTGAAGGAGCTTTTCAATGGAGCTTTGTCGGATATTCCCGTATGCGGGAAGAAAGAAACAAGGGTGGACACTTCCGGTGGATGTAATGACAGCTGATATCATGGGCGCGTTGCACCTGTTGCGGGGGAACCCCCGCTTGCCGAGCAATGCCTCATAGTATTCGACGAGATGCAACATCTTTGCCGGGGATTGCGAGATGAACCCGGATTTGAACTGGGTCGGGAAGGCCTCAATGACTTCTTCCGTCTGGTTCCGAAATTCAGCTACCTCGGATTCATCAAGTCTGATAGCATCATCCTGAACGACCGGCCCCCGCGTATCACGTCCGAAGGCATCGGAAAGGATATCTGCGGTCAGGAATGAGATCCTATTGACTCCCAGCGACTGGGAGAGTTGTATCATTTCAGGGATCTCACGGAAGTTTCCCTTTTGAATGACGGTCCGGATTGAAACACGGGGTGCATGATTGGTTCCGACTGTCAGTTCAATTCCCTTCAGGATCTGGTCGAACGACCTGGTTCCTCGCAGGTGATCATGAGTTTCCGCTTTGGATCCATCAAGGGAGACAACAATTTCGTCCAGATATGGGAAGATTTCCCTGTGCCGCTTCAGGAGGAGGATTCCGTTTGTCAGCAGGGTTTGCTTTACGCCGTGGCGTGCGAATGCCGCGCAGATAAGCGGGAAATCCTTTCGCATCAACGGTTCTCCACCCGAAAAAGCGATGTGTCTCAATCCTGACTGGGAAAGTTCATTTGCGAGGTGCTCGAGTTCAGTCAGTGACAATTCATCAGGGAGAGGAGAGCGGTATGAGCAACTGATGCACTGGAAGTTGCATCCCTCCGTGACATATAAGACCACAACGGGTAGGGAGAGGCCTTTGTCTGTGAGGGCGCTGAATGCCGCCTGAACATTTAGCATGCCGTCGCGTCGACCTCCTCACGTGGGACCGGCTCAACGACAATAATATCCATGTACGCTGGTTCCCTGCCAAGGAGGAGTCTCCTGATTGACCGTCGCATCAGGTCTGCGAAGCCCGGCCTTTGCTTGATTGTCCTGATCCGGTTTTTCCCTGAAAGCATCTGAGTGAGGGCAGGTGTCAGGTAGCTTCCGCTGAAATCATCGGGCTCAGTCACACCAAATCGCCGTTCGAGGTCCATCTTCCGGCTCCTGACCATTGTTTCACCGCTTGAGGGATCCTCATAAGTGGGGCTATCCATGATGTACAGGGAGCCACCATCCCTGAGGAAGCGGAGGGCATTCACGACAGCGGTAATCGGGGACTTTGCATAGTGCAGCGATGCATTGAATACAACAATGTCGAAACTCATTGGCGGAAAGGGGAGATGGGCGAATTCGGCACACACAGGATAGATTCGTTCCACAGCCTGCCGGGGCAATCTCGAAAGCACACCAAGCCCGTCATTCCGGTCTGTGTTGATGTCTACGGCTGTGACCTCATGCGAATCCCTGGCGAGGTTGAGGGAGAGCCAGCAGTTTCCCGCACCCGCATCGAGAATTCGCAAGGGTCCGGCTCCATGGCGCGCAATCATGTCTTTTCTGAAGAGTTCATACGTCAGGGCGCGCAGCTTCCAGATCTTGCGATGTCTTCCTGAGGTATCCTTCCAGGGGAGCGAGAGGTAGTACTCATGTTCCTCAGATCCCCAATTCTCTTCACGCCTGACCTCGTGATACAGTGAAAGAAACCGATGAACTTCCTCCTTCCTGGCCGGGAGGAGAAAGTCAGCAATCCCATTCTCTACCTCAAACCTGACTTCTTCCGCCGGGCATTTCCAGCCTGATGAAACGATGAGCGGTCCGCCGCAGGAGGGACACGCCCATGTGACCTTGTTGAGTTGGCTGACGACCTCTGGATCAGGCTTGACGTCCAAGGCTCCCGGATCGGAGAATAATGCTGGTGATTTCGGGCGGACAATTGATGCGAACAGGAACGCCAACCGTGCCAATACCGCGTGACACATACATTGAGCAATCACCTATCTGGTAGCGGCCCCAGACAAATTGGGAAGCGAGGGAAGCCGGAGCAAGAACGGTTTCTCCAACGCGCCCAAGAACAATCTGTCCCCCGTGTGTGTGTCCACTCAAAACGAGATCTATCCCAAGTTGCGACGCTTCCGGCAGGTAGTATGGGCGATGGCAGAGCAATACTTTGGGAGTGCCTGAAGCGGTTTTTCCAAGCGCGCTCTTTATATGTTTTTCGGCCGAGGCACCTCTGCCAATATCATCAACACCCAGCAGGGAAAAGCTTGCCCCGTTTTTCACGATAGAGACATTCTCATCGAACAGAAGCTTGATACCACTGTTGATGACTTCCCGTGCCACTCGGTCCGGGTCCAGGTTGTAGTAATCGTGGTTCCCCATTACCCCGTACACTCCATATGGAGCGCGAAGCCGGGAGAACGCTTCGGTGAAGGGATATACTTCCTCTACTGAACTGTTGATGAAGTCTCCATTGACGGCGATGAGATCGCATCCGAGTGAGTTCAGAAGAGTCACATATTTTTCCATTTGTGCCTGTGGCATGTAGGCACTCGAATGGATGTCAGTAATCAGGCCAATCGTGAAACCATCGAGTATAGGATCGAGGTTTGGAAGAAAGAATTCCGCTGAAGTAACTTCGACCCGCGTCCGCTCAATGAGCATTCCATATGCTGTGCCGGCAAAGGAGGCCCCTGCAAAAACATAGGCGCTGTTTCTCAAGAAGGCTCTTCTCGCCTTCATGTTCCGATCATAGTTCGGGGAGCTCTTCAGCCGATCGAGTTTCTCGCGTGCCGTTTTGTTCACCCGGACGAGAGCGACGGTTCCCCGGAACGCTCCACTGATGGATGAGGCAAGAAAGAGAAAAAGGAACGTAAAGAATGTTCCCCCTTGCCAGATATAGAGAGGATACAGGATCGAATAACGGACCCAGAGTGGAAGGTGAAGAAGGTTTCCTGACTGGAGCATTGCGAAAAGTGCAAGGAAATTGAAGAGGATGAACAGGACCGTTACAACATTGATGAGCGGTCCGGTTGACCCGCCCTCCCGCAGCGCCCGTATTGTTTTCCGATAGAGATAATATTGTATCGAAAGAATTAAAAGGGGGACAACAACTCTAATCACCCGCACCTCCTCCTGCTAACACATTATTGTACAATCGGGTATACTGATCGACAGTCCAGTGGATGTCGTTTTGGACAGCCCAATCTCTCCCGTTCGCCCGCAATTTGTCCATTTGGCTACTACTATCTAACAAATCCAGAATCATCTTTGCAAGCCCCCCGGTATTTCCCGGTTGAGCGGAAACGGAGCATATTCCATCCAGGTCTGCAAGCAAGCCTACCCGGCTCCCGCATGGGATTGTTCCGCAAGCAGCGGCTTCCGCGATCACCATTCCCTGACCTTCGTAGAACGAAGTATGCAACAGCAAATGAGCCCACTGGTAGTGTCCGACGAGGTCCTCATGCCTGACCCGTCCAAGGAATTCAGTTCTTTCCGCAAGGCCGAGGCTTTCTGCAAGCCTTTGAATCTGTCCGTTCATGTAATCAGGTCCTATGACTCTGAGCCGCGCATCGATGCGTTCTGTCAGAGTCTTAAAAAGCCGCAGGAGGCCATCGTGGTTTTTCACCCCTGTGATATTTCCAACATGAAGGAGGTTGAGCGGAGGTGGTTGTGGTCGGGGGAGATGCGGAGGCTTGAACAATCCGGTGTCAACGCCGACCGGGATTGCGCGGATATCCTTTCGCTTCAACCCGTATCGTGAAAGTTGCTGAATCTGGAATGCTGTCAGTGTCGTCAGCACAGTTGAGCGTGCACAGGCCCAACGTGTTGGAATTCGTGTGCGGGCTCTCAGGAAATGTCCGTAGCCGACCTCGCGGACCGAGGCTGCGTCTGCACCGCGAATCGTGACGACTGAGGGCAACCCGAGGATCTTGCCGAGTCCGACTGCTATTACTCCCCCGGGGAGAGCCCATTGTCCATGGATCATGTCAAACGGATCTGTTCGGTGGTCATGCAGCACCGCAGCCGCAATCATCCGGATCTTTTTGAAAATGCTGTCGCTGAACTTCGCTTTAGTCAGGATCACACGTGCCTTGCCACATGAGAAGGAGCCTTCGTCATTTTCTCCGCTTGAGGTTCCATACACGGTGAGGTCGAATCGTTCCGACACCCTTGCGGCGAAGTCAAACATTGCCGGCATGAACCCGATTGTCCCTGGTCTGGCTATTCCGCCCTGCGTGATCATGGCGATTCGTTTCAACTGGTGATTTCGTTATGTGTATGGTTCATTAGCAGAGAGGGAAGAAGGGAAAGGACATCCTCGGGCCGATGCCGGGTCAGGCAATGGATATCACCGTAGATGCATTGCTCCTTCATGCAGGATCCGCAGGGCAAATCGCCCGAGTGCAGACATTTCGTGTGCATGCCGACGGGCCGTGACCAATCGGACCTGCTTGATCCAAGAATTGCAAGAGTTGGCACGCCGCACGCGCAGGCCATGTGCATCAGGCCTGAATCCTCACTGATCGCAAGGTTCACGAATTGCAGCACCGCCAGGGCGATTCCGAGGTCTGTTTTCTCAACGAGATCAATGACATTCCCGCTAAACCCACCCCGAAATGCGTTCACCCTTGGACGAATTCGATTGGTCCCAAGAAAAAGCATCTGCCATTCATCCGATCTGGTCATGGTTTGTGCAAGGGAAACAAAATAGTCGTCAGGCCATTGTCTTGTCTTCCAAAGTCCCGCGGGGTTGAGCAGAAGAAGTTTCCTGCGAGGATCCCACTGGTGCTCCTCAAGGAGCTTGGCTGCTGCTTCCATCAACGCAGGTCGAACGCCGATATCAAAGACAGGCTCCAGAGAATGAAACCCTGCA
>DAIPLH010000315.1:0-4066 GCA_036769325.1 Bacteroidota bacterium | reverse complement strand
CGACAGCGGCATCGGCGGGCTTACGGTTATCCGTGCTCTCCACCAGCGTCTTCCGCACGAAAACCTCGTGTATTTCGGGGATACCGCCAGGGTTCCCTACGGGCCGAAATCGCCTCAGGTGGTCCGAGAATATGCGGCTCAGGACGTCGACTTCCTTGTCTCGAAGGATGTGAAGATGGTTGTGGTCGCGTGTAACACTGTATCCTCAGTGGCTCTTGACATCGTTCAGCGACACGCGAAGGTCCCTGTGGTTGGAGTCATTGTGCCGGGGGCACAGGCGGCTGTCCGGTCAACGACCAACAAGAGAATCGGCGTTATCGGGACAAACGCCACCATCAATAGCAAGGCCTATCCGAATGCGATCAGAGAGGCAGATGCAGCAGTCGAAGTCTTCTCGCAGGTCTGCCCATTGTTTGTCCCGCTTGCAGAGGAGGGCTGGATTGACCACCAGGTGACTGATCTTGTTGCCAAAGACTATCTCTTTCCACTCAAGCTTGAAAGAATCGACACGCTGATTCTTGGCTGCACACATTACCCGCTCCTGAGGCGGGCCATCGAAAAAGTCGTCGAACCATCAGTCGTCCTGATTGATTCCGGAGAGGCAACGGCGGAAAAGGTAGAAGAGCTGCTCGACAAGGAAGGGCTTCGGAACCGAAGCGAGCTTGACGCGAACCTTCAGTTTTATGTCAGTGATATCCCCGCCAGGTTTGCCGAAGTAGGCGAACGTTTTCTTGGCCGATCGATGGGCCGCGTTCGCAGGGCCGAAGGAATGTAGGGGAACGCGCCCGCCCGACCGAACGAAGAAGGATCTGACTCGGTCGTTCGGGCGGGGAAGTCGGAACGCGGAAGGGGACCCCTTCGGGGGAAGTGAAAGAAGCTGGAGCGCGGAACGCGTCCCAAAGGGACCCCTTCGGGGGAAGTGGGAAGTCGGAACGTGAAACACAGTACACAGCCCCCCGCTCAAACCACCCCTCCTCATTGAGGAGGGGGCAGGTCTACGACTCGACAAGTCGTAGACTCGTCGAGGGGTGGTGGCGCTACCTCCAAGCAGGCGTAACACGCGATTTCTTCGCGGAACATGGTGACTTCTAGTCTGATAGTCGTCAACCTAAGGAGGCGCTTCCTCAATCACTTGGAGGGTCCGCGCTTAAAAGAATCACTCCCTCATAACTTCCATAAGGCGGTCTTTGACCATCCTGGCAATCTCTATAAACCCTCTCGTTATCCCCAATTCTATTTTTATGTGTTCGCGCGTCTCGCCGATTTGAGTGAACTCGAGCATTGAATCGATTATTGACGGATGTATATATGCGTCAAGCGAATGCCACTCCTCATACCAAAAGTCCATTCTCTTACCATAATACTCGAATTCCACTTCCCCGGCGCCCATCAGGATCAGGAAGCCGAGCCCGTCCAGTTGTCTGACTGTCTCAACGCAATTCTCATGCGTGATTGGATCCTCAAGGACTCTTAGGATTGCTTCTATCACGTTTCTCAATGAGGCAAATCCCTTGGGACTTGAGCCAGGTGAAGATGGGAGTTGGCTTTCGAGGAATTCCACTTCCCGCAGAGTTATCGTCAGCAGTTTTCTTGCCAATTCCCTCCTGCCATCACCTTTATCCGGAGCGAAGAGGACAATATTTGCACTCCGGGAAATCAGTTCGTCAATAAACTCCAGGGTTCTGTAGAACTCAGAAAACGTCAGTCTACCGACGGTCGGAAACTCGGCAAGGATTTCATACTTAGCCCGAACGGCCTTACGGAGGTTCTCCTTAACGATGCCTGCCTTGGCTTCATCAATTGGTTTTCCGTTGTCAAAGTCGTCCTCTATCTCTTTGAGGTATTTAGCTGCCTCCCAGAGCAATTCTTTAATGTAAATAAGGTTTGTTGGGACAGGCATGAGTTACCTCCGGGGTTATGGGAGAGTTTTTGCTCTGGGAAATGGTGTGATTTCGTGGACCGCGATGATTTCGTTCTCCCGCTTCAGTAGGATGGGTCATGAAATGAACCTCCCCGCAACGGCGCCCCAAAGATACAATCTTTCCTCTTACCCGCAACCCGTACTTCCGTCGCATTCTGTGGTTTCAATCACAGGAATCCATAAAACAGTGTGACCCGGAAAAAACATTCTCAATCGGGCAATTTACGCGACAAATCGTCCATTGATTCTGTTCAACGTGCGGAGTATATTGTTTCAACCCCTACTGAGTAACATCTGTACCAAGCTGGTTCGTCGGTCCCTCATTACTGATTCGTCTTCGGGCGGGCCCACCAGCCAATGGCGACATTCGCCCATGAAGGCAGGAATCTCATGCTGATGTGGGCCAGCGTCGCGAAGAAGAAAGCCATCCGCATGAATGTATTTGAAAGAAGCCCCCGCCCCGTTGCAAGAACAAGAAAAACGTCATATCCCAACATCCATCCACCTACAAACCTGGAGGAAATTGCATGAAACAACTTGGTTTAACTCGTCGAGTTGTGCGGACAGTGCTGGCAGGCGCGGGAATATTCCTTTGCAATGCTATGCCGCTCGAAGTCTCTGCTCAGATATCGTACATGAACGATGTGCAACCAATTTTTACAAATAGCTGTGTGAACAGGGGATGTCATCCCGGAGGCGGAGCCCCGTTCTCACTTCTGGAGGACGTCAGCTGGGCCAATCTGGTCAATGCTCCCGTTGCTGTTCCGGATTGTGGCGCCGATTTCAGAGTCATTCCTTTCGATAAAGACAATAGCATGCTGTATCTTCGGATTACAGGGATGACCCCCTGTGTCCGGATGCCTCTGATTGGCGATACTCTTTCACTTGCCGAGCAGAACACTATTGGTGACTGGATCGAGGAAGGTGCTATGAATGATGTGATCCCATGTGAGGATATCGACTTCTTCAATGCGAAGTGTAATTCCAATGGCGCCGGACAGGCCATGGTGAAATTCCTGAATTCGACCGAACATGCAGGAAAGACGATCGAGTTCCAGCTTGATGCCACCGTGTATCCGATCGTTCTTGTCACAAACGGAACACATACCCTCGGCAAGATCGCGGTTCCACACGTCGGCATGGGTGCACATACAATGACCCTGATTACGCCGGAAGGCTGTTATCCCCCGGTTAATTTCAATTGCCAGGTCGACAGACAGACGGCGGAAGCGGATGAGTTTGATCGCCTGTGGGCAGAGGCGGATTCATGGAGCAACGTGCCATTGACAACGGAAGTGCACGGTAACTATCCTAATCCGTTCAACCCGAGCACAACCATTCAGTACTCCATCGGAGAAGAGACGAGGGTCACGCTGAAGGTATTCACCATGCTTGGAGAGGAAGTCGCGACACTGGTCGATGAAGTTCAAGTCGCCGGTGAGAAATCCGTTGTCTGGGACGGAAGAACATCGTCCGGCGTCCAGGTTTCGGCTGGAGTCTATCTCTACAGACTCTCCACTGTCGACTTTGTGCAGACGGCCAAGATGGTTGTCCTGAAGTAACCTCTGAAAAAAAGAAACCCGCCCGACCAAAGATGGAGGGCGGGTTTTTCTTTTGTTCGTTCCTAACGGAGATAGACCATCTTTCTTACCTCGACCACACTTCCTGTCTGAAGCCTCGCGAAGTAGATTCCGCTCGGCAAGCCGCTCGCATCCCAGCGTCGTGAGTAGCTACCGGGAGAAAGCCTCTCGCTGATCAGCGTGGCTACCGTTCTTCCGAGCATGTCGACAATCCCCAGATTGACTGGTCCGTATTCCGCAATCTGAAATCCGATATTCGTTTCCGGGTTGAATGGATTCGGGTACGCGTTGAGCAGCCCGCTCTTTGTCGGAAGGGGCTGATCGAGAGGGTCAATGGATGTGACGATTCCGCCTGTAGTTGTTTTCAGGATTATGCCGTTATCGCCAACGATGTAACCATTGACGGAATCCGGAAAAATAACCTCGTTCAAGCCATCCGAGACCCCGCTTGTCTGGTAGCCCCATGTAGTCCCGCCGTCCGTCGTCCCCAGGATGGTTCCCGAAGAACCAACCGCAAAGCCGACCAAAGCTGTCGGACACGAAATGCCTTCGAGATCCTCAGCGA
>DAIPLH010000314.1:0-4067 GCA_036769325.1 Bacteroidota bacterium | reverse complement strand
ACAACCGGGCTTCACTTCGATGACATCCTGAAACTCATCACGTGTTTCCAATCGCTCATTGCTGCCGGTCATTCGGTGATCATTATTGAGCACAACCTTGATGTGATTAAATGTGCTGATCATGTCATTGACCTCGGTCCGGGAGCCGGTGGGCTCGGAGGGAGAATCGTTGCGGAGGGAACACCTGAGGAGATCGCTGCAGCCCCATCGTCAGAGACGGGAAAATATCTTCAACCCATGCTCATCCGGTGATACGCATCACCATATTCGCCCCCCCGTCAGTGTATCTTGATTGGCGTAACAAAGAAAGGCATTGGTGCCACGATGGATTTGGGGAGGTCCGCCGTGAACGCCACTGCCTTTCGCCATTTATGGGGTTGGACCGTTTTAACGGTCAGTAAACCATGCCTACATTCAGAGTGATGAAGAAGCCCCCAAAATTGCTCTGGTTCTTCGCCGGTTGCCCCGTATCGGTATCGTAAAGTGCGGGAATCCCGTCTCCAATGAGGTAAGTAAAGTAGTACCTGAAATTGACCCCGAAGAGGTTCGACCGATCGGCCCCAAAGTTCGCCCCAACGCCGATGTAGCCGCCCACGGTGTAGTGAGCCTTCCCCTGACCGAGACTCTCGAAAAACTCAACCTGTTTGAATGTCAACCCGCCGGATGGGAGAACCGTTATTTCTGTAAAGGGAGCTGAATAGATCAGGGCGGGTCCGGCGCCAATGTTCACGTACGGCCGGAAGGTCTCGACTATTTCCTCCCTGAACAGGCGACGCTGAATCCCGAATGTCAGAGGAACCACCATGAATCGGTTCAGCTTTCCCGGAACAAATGAATTGCCGTAGAAATCAGTAAACTCTACCTCCCGGTCATCCTTCGCCTCAGAAATCGACAGAGTGACGAACCCGTAGAGGTCTTCTGTGAATTGCCTGGTATAGAACGTGCCTAACCCGAACCCGTCATTGGATATCAGAACATCCAGACCCCAGGCGTTCAGGTGTGATTGGTCGGTGGTGTTAGCGTCGCTTGACGAATCTGAAGAGTCGGGACGGGCAAAAACGAGGGAACCAGTCTGAGCAGCAGCGCCTGAGCGAAAAGCAAGCAGAAGTAGGAATATGAAGGATACGGCCCCGCATCCTCGCATCATCAATCTCACAAAAACCCTCTCTTTTCCTTCCTGTCTACTGATTTCTTACGTCCTCAAGTTACTACGTTTTTTGCAGAGTGTCAATGCACGCGGAAGAGTCCGAATTTGAGATATCCGGTTTCGGGTACAGCGGGGAGGGTTGGGTGGTCAGGCGCTGCGCCAAGCCAGGCAAGTTGTTGAATTTCCCGGTTTTCCTTGTCAGCCGCCCTGAGGATTTCTTCAAGAAACGTTTCAGCGCGAATGTGATGAGAGCAGGACGCGGTGGCGAGGATTCCACCAGGGCTGAGAACACGGAATGCAAGTGAATGGAGATCCCGGTATCCCTTTCGGGCCGACTGAACATTTTTCTTGCTTCTGGTAAATGATGGTGGGTCCAGGACTATCACGTCAAAGAGCCGGCCTTCCTTGCTGAGTTCCTTCAAGGTATCAAATACATCGGCCTGCCGGAAACGAACATTTGAGAGCTTGTTCTCCCCTGCGTTTTCATTCGCCCGTTCAATGGCCTCAGCGGAGCTATCAATCCCCAGCACTTCCTTTGCTGCCGCCCATCCGGCATGAATTGCGAATCCGCCATCATTGCAAAAGCAATCGAGGACTGATGCCCCTTTTGTAAACCGCCTTGTTGTGATGCGGTTCTCCCGCTGATCCAAATAGAATCCGGTCTTCTGGCCGCCCATCGGATTAAGGAGGAAACGGACCCCGTCTTCGACGAAGGATGTGACACCGGATTTTCCGCGAAGAACACCCTTCTGTTGTGCCAGATTCTCGAGGGTTCTCAGGGGTGATTCATTTCGCTCAATAATACCATCAGGGCTGAGAAGCTCCTCCAGCGCGTCACAGATCATTGGCAATCGTTGATCCATTCCGGCTGAGAGAGTCTGAACGCAAAGAAACTCGTTGTATTTGTCCACAATCAGCCCCGGAAGGAAGTCGGCCTCGCCATGGACAACACGAAAAGCCTCTCCTTCAACATATACACGCCTTCTGAGGTCAAGCGCGCGCGAGATTCTTTCCAGGAAAAAGGGAACAGTAATTTCTTTCTTTCCACCGCGTACCAGGATCCTGGACGCTATCAAAGAGTGGGGATTGTAGAATCCGGAGCCAAGAAATTCCCCACCAGAAGCGAGAACGTCGACCAGGTTCCCAACCTCAGGCCCCCCATGCGTTTCGGCGATCTGGTTGCTGAATACCCAGGGATGACCTGAAAGAATTCTGTGCTCTTCACGCTTTCTCAGCACGATTCGCTTGTCTGAAATCTCTGCATTCATGGGCGACAAAGTATCAAGAAGGGAAAGCAATAGCAATCAAGCGTAGTGTCGGAACACTGATAAACACAGATGAATATGATTCCACTGAGTAATATATCTGTGGATATCTGTTCTAGTGTGAGATCTGTGTTCAGCTACAGTTTAACTTTCCAACCGACCTTCGTCAAGCGGATTGCAATTCGAGACAGATATGATTATATTTTTCCCCGTTATCCGCGTGACGTTGGCCGACATGCCCGAATTTCCTCAACCACCTTTCCCCGAAAATCTTGCTTGTGTGATCTTTGACATGGATGGAACCCTGGCGAAGAGCAACGACTTGATTTTTGCAAGCTTCAACCATGTCGCCGCAAAGTATCTCGGCAGGACTCTCTCCGAGCAGGAGATCATTTCACTGTTCGGTCCCCCTGAAGAGGGCAGTTTAGGTCGCATTCTTGAGGAGCGATCAGTTCCCGGGGCAATGGACGACCTCTGTTCTTTCTATGAGAGAGAACACGCCGGAATGGCTTCGCTGCATCATGGCATTGACGATATCCTGAAGTTTCTGGCCAACCATGGTGTCAGACTCGCTGTGTTCACCGGAAAAGGAAAACGGACGGCATCAATAAGCCTTGAGCAGCTTGAGATCGCCGAATATTTCGATCTTGTTGTCTCGGGATCGGACGTGGTCCGCCACAAGCCTCACCCTGAAGGAATCCAAAGGATTCTCTCAGACTTCGGCGTATCTCCGGGCCAAACGCTCATGGTTGGAGATTCAGTATCGGATATAGTGGCTTCACGCGCTGCCGGTGTTGCGGTAGCAAGCGTCCTCTGGGATTGTTATGATCGGGACTCGGTTCTTCGTGAGAAGGTCGATTTTCGGTTTGAACAGGTCGCTGAAATGAAGGCATGGTTTGACTCTCAGTTCGAATCCTGACAGTGACCGTATGAGGCCTTTGAAAAAGGAACCATTATGGCGTTAAAAGTTGGAGTCATCGGAACCGGGCATCTGGGCCGCCTCCATGCAAAAATGTTGACGGAGATTCAGGACGGGTTACTGGTTGGAGTCTATGATGAAAGCAAGGAACGAACAGCTGCAGTAGCAGCAGAGTTTGGAGTCAGGGGATTTAGCGACCTTGAAACCATTCTGGCCGAAACGGATGCGGTGACCATTGCGACCACCACGAATGCGCATTTTGCCGTTGCGGAGACTGCAATGAAAGCCGGCCGGCACGTGTTTATCGAGAAGCCGATTACACGGACCGTTGATGAGGCGGGCAAGCTTGTTGACCTTGCAAAGGCTCAGAAGCTGGTGGTTCAGGTGGGCCATATTGAACGATTCAATCCCGCCATTCTGGCGCTGGAAAAATATACTGTCGAGCCGATGTTCGTCGAATCACACCGCCTTGCACAGTTCAATCCACGGGGAACAGACGTCGCCGTCGTCCTTGATCTGATGATTCATGATATTGACATCATCCTCAGCTTCGTCAATTCGCCGGTGGCACGCATCGAAGCGAACGGCGTTGCCGTAGTTTCCGACAGCATCGATATTGCCAACGCGCGAATCCAGTTTGAGAACGGTTGTGTTGCCAATGTGACTGGGAGCCGGATATCACAACGACGCATGCGGAAGAGGAGCTTGTTCCAGCGCAACGAATACATCTCCCTGG
>DAIPLH010000313.1:0-4074 GCA_036769325.1 Bacteroidota bacterium | reverse complement strand
GTGCCGTTGCTCTGCTCGTCCTGGTTCTCTTCCTCGCCGTCGCAGCCAACACATGGAAGGGCCATCTGCATGTCAAACATGTTGAGGTTGAAGGGAACAGTATTGTTCAGGAGGGAGTCCTTCGACAACTCTCAGGTGTGAAGGTCGGCTCGCCCCTGTTTGAAGTTGATTTGAACAAGGCCCGAACACTGCTGCTGGGAAATCCATTCATCAGGGACGCCACTGTCCAGCGCGAAGCGCCGGGTCGCGTTGTTCTTTCGGTTGTGGAGCGGGTGCCCGTTGTGGCTGCGGTCGGAAGCAGAATGCTCTTTCTGGATGATGAAGGGTATGTCATGCCGGCTATTCCATCGGGAAAGATCTTCGACGTTCCCGTTCTCTCAGGAACAATGCTCCCCAAGGAGCTTCAGTCAGGGAAGCGCATCGAATCGGAGAATGTCCGGAACGCGTTGGATCTCGCGAAGCAAGTGCAGATGCTTGGCGGGGTCAATCCAAGGATTTCAGAGGTTCACATCACGCGTGAAGGCGAGATCATCCTCTTCACTGCAGAGGGCGGAATACCGGTTTTGGTGGGGAAAGAGAATTACCAGAGGAAACTTCTTTCGTTCCAGGCTTTCTGGGAACAGGTAGTCTTGCGGGGGGATGTGCGACGGTTGGAACTTGTCGATGTCCGCTTCGGGGGTCAGGTCATTGCCCGGTGGACCGAAGGGAACGGAAAGCGTGGGTAGGAGCCATTTGACAAGAGCGATGCGAAGCCGTCAGAATTCAATGTTTTGATTTTCTACTCATTCGAGAGGAACCAGTCATGGACAACATCATCGTGGGGCTTGATATCGGGACGACCAAAGTCTGCGCCGTGGTCGCCGGAACGGACGAGAATGGCCGGATCAATATTCTGGGAGTCGGCCGGGCCCCGTCGGAAGGGATGATGCGTGGGGTTGTCACCCATATTGAGAAAACGATAAGCTCCATACGAACGGCTGTCGAGAAGGCCGAAGCCCAGTCCGGGGTCTCCATCAAATCAGTCATCGTGGGAATTGCCGGAGACCACATTCAGAGCATTCAGAGTCGCGGCGTCGTAGCTATCACAGGACCGGATCACGAGGTAACGCAGGCGGATATCGATCGGCTGTTGGAGGATACAAAGCGTGTCGCATTGCCTTCCGACAGGAAGATCATTCACGTCATTCCGCAGGAGTTCATCATTGACGGCCAGGATGGCGTCTATGATCCCCTCGGGATGTCGGGGGTCCGGATGGAAGCGAACGTTCATATCATCACCGGCCTCGTCAGCGCAGCGCAGAATATCTACAAGTGCGTCCAACGGGTGGGGCTCGAAGTGAGCGACATGGTGTTGGAACCACTCGCTTCCAGCTATGCCGTGCTTGACGACGAAGAGAAGGAAATCGGCATAGCATTGTTGGATGTCGGCGGAGGGACAACCGATCTCGCGGTGTTTGAGGAGCGGACGATACGGCACACCGCAGTGATCGGGATTGCAGGGAAGAAAGTCACAGATGACATCCGCAAAGGGCTCGGCATCCTGAACGATCAGGCGGAGAAACTGAAACGAGAGCACGGGTTTGCATATGAACCTGCCATCGTAGATAACGGGCCGCTGTTTCTGCCCGGAGTCGGTGGTCGCGCTCCGCTGGAGATCGACAAAACCCTGCTTGCCCGGATCATTCAACCCCGGATGGAAGAGATCTTCGAAATCGCCGCACTCGAAATCAAACGTTCGGGGTATTCGAAACACCTTTCAGGCGGCGTTGTTCTAACGGGTGGAGGCGCTCTCACAAAGGGGGCAGCCGAGCTGGCGAGCGAGATTCTCGGGATGCCGGTCAAAATCGGAATTCCAACGGGCTTCTCGGGAGGTCTTGTCCGCGAAATCGAAAATCCCTCGTATGCCACCGCGGTCGGTCTTGTCATTCACGGGCTCAAACATCAGGATCGGGCCTCAATCAAAGGAGATCCGAAGAGGGCCAGAACATTCAGGAGCATGACGAAGAAGATGAAAGAATGGTTCGATGAATTATAAGAGAATAAAAACAACGAGTGTAGTTAACATTCCCACAAACCAAAGGAGAAACAACCGATGATCGAATACGATAATTTCGTCGATCGTGGTGCCAGAATCCGCGTCGTGGGTGTCGGCGGCGGAGGCGGAAACGCAGTCAATAGCATGATCCGCCGTGGCCTGAAAGGGGTGGATTTCTATGCATTGAATACCGACCTTCAGGCACTGGAACGGAACGATGCTTCAAACAAAATTCAGATTGGCAAGAACCTCACACGTGGACTCGGTGCGGGAGCAGATCCTGCAGTTGGTCACCGGGCAGCTGAGGAGGATCGTGACGAGATTGCACGAGCTCTTGCAGGAAGCGATATGGTCTTCATCACCGCTGGAATGGGTGGTGGAACGGGAACAGGTGGAGCCCCGCTCGTGGCCAACATTGCGAAGAGCATAGGCGCACTGGTCGTTGCCATCGTAACAAGGCCCTTCCAGTGTGAGGGGAAGAAAAGGATGGTACAGGCGGAGATGGGGATTGAAGAACTCCGTAAGCAGGTTGACACATGCATTGTCATCCCCAATCAAAAACTCCTCTCCATCGTTGAGCGGGCAACCCCGCTTACGGAGGCGTTCGATCTTGCGAACCAGGTTCTGTATGGAGCAACAAGAGGAATCTCCGAGCTCATTACTGTGCCCGGATTGATCAATGTTGATTTCGCCGACGTCCGGACGGTCATGAAGGAAATGGGCGACGCAGTCATGGGTTCAGGAGTGGCCAGCGGCGAGAACCGGGCAGTGGAGGCCGCACATGCCGCAATCTCCAGCCCTCTTCTCGAGGAAGTCTCAATTTCCGGAGCACAGGGAGTTCTCGTCAATGTCACCGGTGGGTCCAGCATGTCCCTGGTGGAAATTGACGAGGCGACAGAGATCATCCATGAAGCAGCCGGCGAAGAAGCAAACGTTATCCTCGGTGCGGTGATCGACGAGAACATGGGAGATGGTCTCATGGTGACCGTGATTGCGACAGGGTTCAACAGGCGTCCCATCGCAACGATTCCTGTGCGCAACGCCGCCCGGCCGATGCGGGTGAACAAGGTGCCGACAGGCGTTGTTGAGTTGAAGACCATGGACGAACCTGCTTATGTCCGCAGAGGGGTTGATCTTTCGATCGACGCATACCGGAGGCGGAGTGATGACCAGGATCGACTGCCCAAGGAAGAGGCTGAGCCGGAAAAGCCGGCGTTCCTGCGGAAGATCATGGACTAGCGTTTCCCCTACCACAAAGACACCAGGGCACAAAGGGGGGGATAGGAGCAAGACCCCTTCCTACTTGGTGTCCTTGTGACCTGGTGGTTGATCCTTTACCACGAAGACACGAAGGCACAAAGAGGAAATAGTAAGATTCCTCCTAAACCGTTCGTGTCTTCGGTGCCTTTGTGGTGAATCTTCTACCGGTTGCTTCTTCCTCACCGTATTCATAATTTGAACATGAATGTTGGTATCACTCAGACGGGTCGTGTTGAATGCTTCGTGGATTGTTTCTTATTGCTCTTCTCCTTTCCGAGACCGCTCTATCCCAACCTCCCGTGTCCAGCGCCCTCAAGATCGGACGGGTGAAATATTCCGGCGGTGGTGACTGGTACAACGACCCATCCGGCGAGGTCAATCTCCTTCGTTTCGTTCGTGAACAAACCGGTATCGATGTAGATCCTGTTTATGAGCCCGTAGAGCTCCTCACCGATAAGGCCTTTTCGTTTCCTATCCTCTTTCTTACCGGTCACGGCAATATTGTTTTCTCAGAATCTGAAGCCGCACGACTCCGGCTGTACCTCGAGAACGGAGGATTTCTGTATGCCGATGATGACTATGGAATGGACAAGGCGTTCAGACGTGAAATGAAGAAGGTCTTTCCGGACAAGGATTTCGTCGAACTGCCTCTCAATCACGGCCTGTACAACAATCATTTTCAATTCTCTGACGGTCCTCCAAAGATTCATGAACATGAGGGAAAACCTCCGCAGGGATTTGGCCTGTTTTCAGGAAACCGTTTGGTAGTTCTTTATACC
>DAIPLH010000312.1:0-4086 GCA_036769325.1 Bacteroidota bacterium | reverse complement strand
CAGGAACGGGCGGTGCAACATTGCTTGGGCAGACCGGCTTTTCAACAAGGGTCACAGCGGCTATCGCGTTTGACGAAACCGGTCAATTGTTCGGCATCACCGGCAACAACCAGATACAGAACGAACTTATCACGATCAACCCTTCCACCGGAGCAGGGACATTGATCGGTGCGACGGGAAGATACGACGTTTCGGCTTTGACCGTTCGTGTTGACTCACTGGTGACCGGCGTAAGCCCCGCTACGCCCGCCGGCCTCCCCGGTTCGTTTGTGCTGGAACAGAATTATCCAAATCCATTTAACCCGGTGACTGAGATCCGCTACGGCCTTCCCATGGATAGCCGGGTAACACTTTCGATCTATGATATGCTCGGTCAGGAAGTGGCGAGGCTTGTTGATGGTGACCAGGGAGCCGGGTATCAGTCGGTGAAATGGAATGGAACGAGCACTTCGGGCGTGTCTGTTGCGAGCGGGCTGTACTTCTATAAGCTCGAAGCTCTCGGAAGGAATGGGGAGACCTTTACGTCAAGCCGGAAGATGTTGCTGTTGAAGTGAGAATAGACTGAACAGACTGAATAGTCTAAATAGACTGGACGGACTAAACCAGTCAACAACGACCTCTCACAGGCTCCTTTTAGTTCTTTTCATTTTTCTGTTGCCGGCCTGTAATGAGGAGACGATGATGCCCGGGTCTGATCCCGGACATTCTTCCCTCATACCGATGGCCATTGGGAACACATGGACCTATGTGGACTCCCTCCTGACCGATTCGACGACTTCTGTGGATACGTTCACGGTTTCAATCATGAATGATCGTATCGACAGTCAACACTTGTGGTGGGAATTCCATGACTCGCGCATACAGGGGACTTTCCTCATTGAACTTGCTATGAGAAACGACAGCGTCTTCAGTCTCCAGTCCAATGAAGACAGCTCCGTCATCTCTCTCGAGTATATCCCTCCACCCGAAACCGACACCCTTCGTTATGTTTCCATTTTTGACGGGAAAGCCCCGGTCGAAAAATCTGTTTTCCTGTTAGAAGGGAGCTGCCCGGTTCCCGCGGGAACATTCGATCGCTGTGCCGTTTATTCCTGGCTTGAAAGCCCATTGGGCTTCATAGAGATCCTAAAGCCAGGGGTTGGGATGGTCAGGACACAGTTCAGCACAAGTACAGGAGAGCATCGCATTTCATTGCTGCAATATGCAATCGCAGAGTAGATTGCAGGATCTCCAGGGCGAATGAAGATTTTCGCCGGATCGTCTGGCTGTGCAGGCAGAAGTTGTTTCTCTCTTTGTTGATCTCTATATTCGCAGGAACCATGATCAGGCACGTCCCCCAGCCGCAAGTTGCATAACCGCTTTTCACCTTTCCTCATCCTAATCCTTCTGTTTGCCCCGTGCTCCGTCGTTCGGGGATCAGTCAAATCAGATTCCGAAGTCCGTGCAGTCTGGATTACAACGGCAATGGGGCTTGACTGGCCGAAGAGTCACGATGTAAAGAAACAGCAGTCATCACTCACCGGGATTGTCAGGACGCTGAAGCAACAGCACTTCAACACAATATTCTTTCAGGTCCGCGCGAGAGGAGATGCCTACTACACCTCATCGTATGAGCCCTGGGCCGAGAACCTCACCGGTGTTCCAGGAAGGAACCCCGGTTATGACCCCCTGGCATTTCTGATTGAGCAGGCACACAAGGAAGGAATCGAGGTGCACGCCTGGTTCAACCTGTACAAAGTCGGGAGTACGCGTTCGGGGACGGAGGGCCAGCTTCACCATGTAGCCGGCACGCATCCGGACTGGGTCTATCGCAACGGAGAAGAGGTCTGGCTCAATCCTGGCAATCCGTTGGTCAATCCCTACCTCATCCGGGTAGCTCTGGAGATCGTCCGCAAATACGACATCGACGGCATTCAGTTCGACTTCATCCGCTATTCCGGTCCCAAAATTTCTGATGATGCAGAGTATCAGCGTTTTGGGAAAGGCGTTGGACGGGCTGACTGGCGTCGGAGCAACGTTGACAAGTTTGTCGAGGCATTCTACGATAGCGCTGAACTTATCAAGCCTCTCCTGAAAGTCGGAGCCACCCCGGTCGGTAACTTTGATCCCTCCGCGCAACGCCCCTCAGGTTTTGCAGAATTCTATCAGAATGCAGTCGGCTGGATGGAGCGCGGGAAAATAGATTATGTCGTTCCTCAAATTTATTGGGACATCGGAAACTCTCCGGATGATCCCGATTTCGCAGCACTCGCGAGGATGTGGAGTTTCAAGGCGAACGGGCGTCATGTCTACGCAGGCATTGCCCCTTACAAGCCGGAAGTCCTCAGAGAACTTCATAAACAGATCGATACAGCGAGGGCAGCGGGATGTTCGGGTCACGCGTTTTTTCGACTCTCAAACCTGGGTAACTTTTCAGCATTGAGGGGTCGATACGCCCATGCCGCGACGATACCCTGGATGGCGTGGAAGACGGAAGTAAAGTCGGCGGGTCCCTGGCAACTCGCAGTTACTCCGCTTGCACCGGGCGTGTACCATGTTGAGTGGTCGATGCCGGATGTGGTAAACCCGATGTGGAAGTCCTACAGGATCTATCGCTCAACCATTCCCTGGGGAGATGAATCAGTGGCGACCGTAACCGGCAATACCACGACTTTCCTCGTGGACACCGTCAGCCAGCCACCCGCGCCCGGATTCACCTACACAGTGACTGCTCTTGATGAGCATAACCGTGAGACCTTGCCTTCGCCGGCAGTCTCCATCACGATGGAAGGATGGGAGGAGTTGATGCAAATCGTCACTACTCCCGTTCGTTTCTCAGCCACCATTGACCCGGACGACAACTCCCGAATTCTTATCGCTTACAGCCTTCCTTCAAGACTGCCGGTTTCAATTGTGCTCCAGCAGGATGCAAGGACAACGACAAATCCACTGCTGGAGAATCTCATCGGAGAGGTGAAACAACCGGGAACTTATGTTGTGGGCGTTGACAGGAAGGGCTTTCCGGCAGGAGAATACTACATGATCCTAAGGGCGGGCGATGTGACGATTAACCGCCACCTAGCGCTGGGAGAACTCTAGCATCTCGCTTCTTGCCCGCCTCGACTAGATAGGGCAAGAATCGAGTCGGGTAAACTTCTTGCTTTCTGACTTCCCCCAAAGGGGTCCCTTCGGGACGACTGTCGACTTCCCCGAAGGGGTCCTTCGGACTGACTTCTGTCCTCTTGTTTCCGATATCTGTCTTCTGCCCTCATCTCCTACCTCTACGAGGCAGGCCGCTCCTAATGGAGCTTCCGACCATCTGTTTTGTTTGCCTGTTCTACCAACAGGCCGTCCCTAACGGGACTCTGGGCGTTCTTCTTGCACGGTCAATCCTGCTTCTTGCCTCTGACTTCCGTCTTCTTGCCTCTTGCCATCCAATCTCTGTCCTTTTCTATCCTCTACCGTCTACCCTCTTTCTTCTAGTTTTCTGACTTCTGACTATTGACCACTGACTTCTTCTCTCCTACTGCACTCCCAACAACTCAACAAGCCAGAGGCTCAACGAGGGCAGGTACGTGATCACGAGGAGTGCGAGAAGCAGGAGTCCAATAAACGGGAGAGTTGCCCTGACCACGCCGAGGACCGATTTATGGAACCGCATACTGGAAATGAAGAGGTTGAGACCGACCGGTGGCGTCAGATAGCCGATTTCAAGGTTTGCCAGGAAGATGATACCAAGATGAACAGGATCGACGCCGTAAGCGATGGCGATGGGAACAATCAGCGGAACTACGACAATGATTGCGGAGAAGATGTCCATCATCATCCCTACCACAATAAGAAAGAGGTTGAGGACAATCAGGAAATAGACCGGGCTTTCGATAAATGACTGGGTAAAGACAAAGAGTTTGTTCGGTACTTCCTCATCAACCAGATAGTTCGTCAGTCCCATCGCTGCGCCGAGGATCATCAGGATCGCTCCAACAAGCAGCATGCTGTCTTTCATGACTTTAGGCAAGTCGCGGACGATGTTCAGGTCACGATAGACGAAAAACTCCACAACAACGACGTAGAACGCCGTTACCGCCGCCGCTTCCGTTGCGGTAA
>DAIPLH010000311.1:2349-4109 GCA_036769325.1 Bacteroidota bacterium | reverse complement strand
TCCCAAATCCCACATCTGCTTAGAGCTTTTCAGCAGGATACCGGTCCAGCATGTCAAGTATTCCCTCGATTGTCTTCGGTGAATTTCCTTCTGCCCTGTTGTTCACATAGACATACAACGGCTTTTCTTCTTCGACACATTTCCTGATTGCGCCGGCCAGGCCGAGACGAAGCTCAGGGTTCTCCTCTTTGATCTTATCATAAGGCTCGAAGAGCTGCACTGCT
Organism: Bacteroidota bacterium; assembly: GCA_036769325.1. GTDB lineage: Bacteria > Bacteroidota > Ignavibacteria > UBA10030 > UBA6906 > DAIPLH01. The sequence continues at coordinate 3,885 of DAIPLH010000311.1, read as the reverse complement.
TCCTCGTATGTTCGCCCTGGTTTCAGAAGGGCACGGGCAACCGAGAATGGCGCGGTGAGGATCCCCGCCATCTCAATCTGCTCCAGGATCTGCGGCATTCTCGTCCAGTTGTTCAGCACATGAGCAACATTGTGCGATGCGAGCATCTTCAGATATTCCTCGCGGAGGAAACTCCGGTTGCGAATCTCGACCGCGTACTCATAGCCGGGAGGGAGTCCGCCCAGGAATTTCCCGATCATGTCAATGAAGCGGTCATACGTGATGCCTGACTTCTCGCGAAACGTTGAGAATTCAAAAATGATGACCCCTCGCTTCTTCCTGAGCGCCTCGATCGGTTTGAGAAACAATTCCTTGAACAAATCGACATTCAGAAAATCAGGATTCTCGGTTCCGGCAAGATCACCAAAGCGGGGAAGAGATGGATAGCGCTTGATCGTAATCCGGTCTGTGACTTTAAGCGAGATCCGGAAATCATCAGAGGTTTGCTCGTGGATGATGTGCATCTTTTCGGCGTTCGGGAAATCATAAAGGGCAAAATCGGCACAGACGGTAGGGAAGATGGTGGAATATTCCGACAGGCAATCCTGGTTAAAGCTCTTCTGTGAAGGATAATTGCGGTTGTAGATCTGTCCTTCCCACCCGCGGTACTTCCAGGAGGAAGTGCCGAACCTGATGCCGCGGCTCGCCCAGCGTTTGATCCGGTCGCGGTTTCGCTCCACGTATTCAGAAGTCGGCTGCTCCTCTCCGAACAGTGGAAGTGTTGATGGAGATCCGCGTCTGATCCTCACCATGACGCTACCTAACCTCCGGCGCTGAAACCAGTGAAGATCGAGAACAACGACCAGAGAACCCAGAGTGAAAGGACAAGAACCATGACCTTCGGGAAATCCCTCCGGAACAGTTTTGAGAGTCCCGTACTGAGGATCCAGATCTTCCAGACTGTGAAGACGTCCACCTTTGAAAGGGCAACGTGGCCTTTGTTCTCGAGATCGATGTTGGGGACGAGAAACAGTGCCGCCCCTGGTGACGCATGGATGGAATCCGTCAGAAACATGAGAGCGGCCGTGACAACCTGTCCGAGCATATCGATCAGCAGGGTCAGGCCGACCACTTCGACGATCTTCAGGTAGGGGACCGTTGTTCCCATTGCGCTCTTGCCGAGCAGGAGGCAGAAGAGACTGATCGCGAACAGCGACACAAGGCTCCCGAGCAGTACGCCGCCGGTCGATAGAAGAGTGAAGAACGGAGCGCCCGGTTTTCCAAATTTTTCAAACTGCTCATCGGCCTGTTCCTGTGTGATTCCTCCTTTCGCAATGGATTCCTGCAACACCTCGTCAAACTGCTTCCTGATCGTCTCTTCAAGCTGAAACGAAAGCGAGGGGTTGGCCAGAAGAAGTTGTCCGGTGACGACCGCCATGATGACGTACAGCAGCCACGGGATCAGCCACGTTGTGGTAGTCGGCCCCGTTTGCGCAACGTTCTCAAACACCTCGCCCGGCGAAAGAAATATCCCGGCGAGTTTGTCGAAAAACGACA
>DAIPLH010000311.1:0-2339 GCA_036769325.1 Bacteroidota bacterium | reverse complement strand
AACGACATGGGCTGAACTGCTTCAGACGGATAGTTGGATTCCATAAGAATTTCCTTGAGAGAAACGCGTAAAGATGCTGGACGAGAAGCAGATCAATGTACGAAAAAGGGACAAAAGAAAAAGCGACAAAAATGTGGTTGACGGTATTGACAAGGCGACAAATTTGTCGTATGCTCCTGTTGAATGTTGATTGTTGGATGTTGGCTGTTCACTCCGCCATAGGTTAATGAGTTGGACGTTCACCCCGCCATATTCCAAAAACATGGAGGGATGAAAAGATGAGTATTCGAACCAGTTATGATCTGGGTGATCGTTTGATTGATTTCTCGGTACTGATTATGGATATCGTGGAAGTGTTGCCGTCTAATCGTATTGGAAATCATATTGGTCATCAACTCCTCCGTTCCGGGACTTCTGCTGCCCCCAACCATGCTGAAGCCCAAAGCGGAGAGTCGAGGAGAGATTTTGTCCATAAGCTCAAGTTAGCTCTCAAAGAACTGAGAGAAACGGTTGTTTGGCTGAAAATTATTCGTCAGAAACATCTCGTCGAATCCACACATCTGGTGGAGAAGGCTCTGACGGAGTGCGATGAACTGATAGCGATTATGGTGACCAGCATTGCCACCGCTACTAGAAAAATTCGGATAGACGAAGTGAACAACGAACAGCCAACATTCAACATCCAACGTTGAAATGGTCCATGCCAACCATTTTCCTTCTCGACATCGATTGCTTCTTTGCCTCCGTTGAAATGTCACTGCATCCGGAGCTGCGTGGCAAACCGCTTTGCATCGGCGGTCGCCGTGGCGATCGCGGCATTGTTGCCTGTCCGAACTACGAAGCGCGCGCTTATGGTGTGAAAACCGCGATGCCGCTCCGCACGGCAGAGAAGCTGCTGCCTCCCGATGCCGTGTTTCTTCCGGGCAGCCACCGGGTGTATGGCGAATACTCCGAGCGGGTCATGGATCTGTTGTACGATTTCACGCCGGATATCGAGCAGGTGAGCATCGATGAAGCCTATATGGATGTGAGCGGATGTCTGCATTTCTGGGGCGGCGATCCGCAGGCAATGGCCAGGGCAATGAAGGAACGGATCTGGAAAGAATGCGGCCTCAGCACGTCGATCGGGATTGCATCAAACAAAGTCTGCGCAAAGATCGCTGCGGGACTGAGAAAACCGGACGGACTCGTTGTCGTGCCGCATGGAGGAGAAAAAGAGTTCCTCGCTCCGCTGCCGGTGGAAATGGTGCCCGGGATCGGCGTGAAGACCACGCCAAAACTGAATGCCATGGGAATTTTTACGGTTGCAGATATACTGCAACCCACATCCCATATCCCACATCTCACATCCTGGTTAGGCCGCTACCTTTCTGCGGTTGGCAATGGTTCTGATACGCACATCATGCAGTACGATAGAGTCGAGAAATCCATCTCCCGGGATACTACGTTCGGACATGACTCGGCCGATCGCTCTTTTATAGAGGCGACTCTGTATTATCTGACCGAAAAATGCTGCAAAACGCTCCGCCGACGCAGCATGGTTGCTTCAACCATCACGGCAAAAGTCAGATTCTCCGATTTCACAACATTTCAGAAGCAAATGACGCTTGCATCTCCCACTGCAGATGAGCGCGAGATCTTTGCCCTTGTCCGCCGGCTGCTGGCCATCCTGCATCCGCACAACCGGACGCTCCGGCTCGTCGGCGTCAAAGTTTCGCAGCTGACCCCGGATGCCGATGTGCAGCCCGACATGATCCGGGGAGACAAAGCCGGCAAGCTGAACCAGCGCCTCGATGCATTACGGGAGAAATTCGGCTACGCAAGCATCCAGTGGGGCATTACGCATTCACTCGGCAAACATTTTGAGAAGGATGATGAGGGATATCGGGTGCATAGTCCGGTGTATGGGCTGTAGAAGCAAACGCGGAACGCGGAAGGCGAAACGCGGAAGTATAAAAAGAAAGTCAATAGTCGGAAGTCGGTAGTCGGAAAAACAGGAGGAGGAAGTGCAACGATGATATTCAATCGAGTGTCGGACTGCAATCCTTTGAGCGGCTTTCCAACGCACAAGCCTCCCCTCCTCTATGAGGAGGGGGTGAGGGGGTGGTGGAGCTATATCTCCGGGCCGCTCTCCTCTTGACATCCGAGGTTATCAACATGAATGTCGACCTGCAGTGTAGAGCGGGATTCATCTCGCTGACCTGAAATCCGGTCATATCCACATCATCAATCAATATTCATTATTCACGCGGCTTTGTACAAAGCATTGTTCTGAGTGATTAGCGAATGCTACATTCAAGAGTGAAGTGCAACACTCTTTGAGAAGGCTTCTCTAGGAG
>DAIPLH010000310.1:0-4117 GCA_036769325.1 Bacteroidota bacterium | reverse complement strand
CTTGCCCTCTGAGAAAGTGAACAGAACCGAAGCTAAGACTCCGAAACGCAGGGCGCCGCTGTTCAGGTACATTTTGAAAGCGGCAGGCGTGGGTCTGTTGGTTGTTTTGGCAGTGGCAGGATGGTTCACGTACGACGTCTTCTATGGCGGCAACTACTTTGCAGGAGGAGAAGAAAGGAAGTTATTCTTTGTCTCGCACGGTCAGACCTTTGGAGCCATCGCCGACTCCCTGGAAGCTCAAGGCATCATCAGGGACCGGCCGTTGTTTGTGTTTGTGGGGAAGATTTTCACAGGGACTGAGCGAATGCAGATTGGCAAGTACGAGTTTGAATCCGGAGTTTCGAATCTCGACATCTTTCTTTCGTTAAGAGAAGGAAAGGGAACTGTCACCATCCCGGTCCTTCTTCCCGAGGGATTCATGGCGAGGCGTTATGCTGCTCGCCTTGCCCGCACAATCGGAATTGATTCAACGCGCTATATGAATCTCGTGAACAGTGAGAGGTTTGCGCGGTCACTCGGAGTAGCGAGAAGCTCCCTGGAGGGATATCTCACTCCGGATACTTATAAACTAAGATGGCAACAGGACGAGGAGAGTATCATCAGGATGCAGGTGGCGGAATTCTGGGAAACGTTCAATGATTCGCTCAAGACCAAAGCCGGCGAAATCGGCATGTCGATGCATGATGCGGTCACCCTCGCCTCGATTATTGAGGGGGAGGTGGTTTTTAAGGAAGAAGCTGCGCGGGTATCGGGAGTGTATCATAACCGCCTGAAGAAGGGCATGCTGCTTCAGGCCGATCCGACAGTTCAATATTTTGTTGCCGATGGACCACGACGCCTGAGGTATTCCGATCTGAAGACCGATCACCCATATAATACTTACAGGAAAAAAGGACTTCCGCCTGGCCCGGTGAACAACCCGGGACGGTACGCGATCAAAGCAGCTCTCTTTCCCGAGACCCACAACTACCTGTACTTCGTTGCGAATGGCAAAGGAGGACATTCCTTCACAGTGTCCTATTCCGACCACATGAAGCACGTGAGGAAGTTCAGGAAGGACAGGGCAAGAAGGCAAGCCCCGGTTTCGCCCACCGAGATCCAGGCGAAATGAGGTCCTGTTGAAAGAATTACGCTTTGCTCCGGTTCTCCTGATCCCTGCGTTCTTCCTCTTCTATTGTGCAAGCCAGATTCCACCACCTGGCGGTCCGGTCGATAGTATTCCTCCTGTCATTGTGCGAACGGTTCCTGATTCTGCTGCGACAAGGATTACCGAGAATACCATTGAGCTTACCTTCAGCGAGTATGTTGACCGAAGATCAGTCGAGGAAGCAGTCTTTCTCTCTCCTTCTGCGGGAGGGATGGAGTTCGATTGGAGCGGGAAGGACGTAACGATCCAGCTTGCTGAGACACTGCGGAGCGACAGGACTTATGTGCTGTCTGTCGGCACCGACGTGGTCGACCAGCGTGCGAAGAACCGGATGGCGAATGGCTTCACTCTTGCTTTTGCAACGGGTGATTCACTTGATCAGGGAGCTCTTCGCGGACGCGTGTATGACAAGAAGCCTGATGGCCTTCTCGTGTTTGCCTATCTGCTGGATTCTCTGATTGCTGATACCCTGAACCCTGCCCGGAGACAACCGGATTACCTGATGCAGACCGGGAACGACGGAAGCTTTGCCCTCTCAAATCTCGCATGGGGGACATACAGGGTCTTTGCCGTGAGGGACGAATACCGAAACTTGCTGTATGAGCCCCAACTGGATCAATATGGAGTGTACAGACACGACGTCACTATTGGCCCTGACCAACCGCTGGTCGAGAAAATTGATTTCAGGGTCACAAAGGAAGACACCACAGCGCCATTCCTTTCGTCGGTCCAGCCTGCCAACAAAAGACTCATCCGCTTCCGGTTCAGTGAAGCCATTGACAGCGCCCGATTCGCGGGGGCAAGGGTTGTCATTACCGACACGCTTTCGGGCAAGCTCATTGATCCTCTTTTGATTTTTCAAGGATATCCGGACAGGTCGGGCGGAGGAATTGTTCTTTCTGCACCACTCGATTCTTCTTCAGGTTATATGCTGACGATTCTTGGTGTCGCCGATTCAGCCGGATGGCCCATTGACTCAGCGAATGCAAGCGTTGGCTTCGAGGCGTCTTCCGCCCCCGACACAATCCCTCCAGGGCTGACCATTGCTTCATTCTCAGATACTCTGTTAGGCTATCCCGTTTCCAGGGCAGTCCAGATCATCTTCAGTGAGCCTGTTGTTCAGAGGTCTGTAACCAAAGCTTTTGCTCTGAGTGACACGAGCGGACATGGTGTGACCGTCAATTCACAGTGGCTGAGCCCTATCCGGTTGTTGTTGACGCCCGAACCTGCACTCAGGGTTTCAACTCCATATCAGCTCACGATAATCATGGATTCAGTCGTGGACCTTCAGGGAATGGCCTATCGGGATTCAGTGCGTACGTTGAGGTTTTCGACCTACAACCCCGAGCGGGCCGGCGAACTCGAAGGTGTTGTACAAAGCAAGAGCGGGGAGGGAAGCATTGTCATCAGTGCGGTAAGGGAAGCAGATCAATGGCAAAGAAAGATCATAATAGATGGTGATGGAGCCTTTGTGTTTAAAGATCTTCCGGAAGGACGCTTCTTTATCGAGGCATTCAGGGACGAAGATGGATCCGGTTCTTATTCTTACGGACTTCCATTCCCGTTCAGGCCGTCAGAGAGTTTTGTTGTCAGCTCGGATACCGTGAAGGTCAGGGCGCGTTGGAGCGCCGAAGGTCTTACTATCGTGATTCCGTGATCCCGGTTTGCCACGGATCTATTCCTGTGGGGGGTCCTGCGGTGCTTGTTGTTGTCGTGGGCCCGGGTTCTGGGTGACACGGTCGGGAACAATCCATGAATCGCGGAATCCCGCTTCCTTCAATTCCTTTAAGAACCTGTCTGCCTCAAACCTGGTGACGAAATTCCCGGCTCTCAGCTTGTAGGTTGGCGGATCGTAGACCATGTAGAACCACTCGTTGGGAAACTGTTCTTCTGCTAGAGCTTTCTTCTTCGAGGTCTGATCAATGCTCGTTGAAGCATGGATCTGTACCCGAAACCCCTGAACCAATTCTGATGGTGGCGGGTTTGTCACACCCACGGGAGGCTCCGTTGGATTTTGACCGGGAGTTTCCTTCTTCACCAGTACTTCCACCTCCGGGTTGTATTGAGACGGATCAAACTCTGCTTCGACCTTATGCAATTCCGATGTGGAGGCGGCTGTGTTACCTGATGTCTTCCCGGACGTTCCACATGCAGACAAAATTATTCCGAGAAGAACCATGCCCAGAGCTCCATCGATGCGATGGAACCTCGCTTGTTTGAATGATGATTGCACATCCCCTCGTCTCATCGTCATGGCAGTTCTGTATTGTTATCGTGACAGTTGAACAATCCAGGCATCGCTGTAGTCTCCCGGGTGTTGCTGAATCAACTCCGAGCGAAAGGTCCTGGCCGATTCGTAGTCTTCAAAGAATCCTATTCTCACCTGGTAGAGCTTCAGGACGGGGTGGTAGTCATTCAGAACGGGAATATGGTACCGGTCGCGGGCAAGTCCCTGGGCGGCACTGGCATTAACAGGGTCCTGGAACGCTCCGATCTGAACCATAAACCGGATCCCGCGGTCGGCATCAGGCAGTCCGTCCGGAGCAGGCTCTCCCCGATGTGACGTGGCGATCGTGTCCGTGCTGGTTTTGAAACTCAGGGATGCTTCCTGAGGCGGTGGGGGCGTAGCTTGGGACTCTGTCTGTTCCTTGCTGGAGCCGCAAGCTCCAAGCACCAGGGTTCCCACACTGATCAGCAGGTAGTCCAGGAAGTACCGTTTCACGACTTCTTTGTTGAGGGTTCTCAGCGTAAGAGCACCAGCTTCCGCGTTTCAGAGAAGGTTCCTGAAGTCAGGCGATAAAAATAAACTCCGCTCGGGAGTCCCGATGAATCCCAGGATCGGAGATAGCTGCCGGGAGTCAGCACTTCGTTGGCGAGTGTTGCAATGGTTTCGCCAAGAATATCGTAGATGACCAGCGAAACAAGACCACTCCTTGCAACCCGGAATCTGAATGTCGTCGTTCCATTGAA